>NZ_JABDWM010000012.1:0-228715 GCF_019685295.1 Rhizobium sp. NLR22b | reverse complement strand
CTGGTACATGCAGGGCAAGATCCAGATCGATCCGATGATCACCCACACGATGCCGCTCGAAGACATCAACAAGGGCTTCGACTTGATGCACAAGGGCGAAAGCATCCGCGGCGTGGTGGTGTACTGATGGCGGCAGCCAACTACCGGGTCGATCTCAGGCATTTCGATGAGCTCCCCGCGCGGGAGCTCTACGACCTCCTTCGAATGCGGGTCGATGTCTTCGTCGTCGAGCAGAACTGTCCCTATCCGGAACTCGACGGCAAGGACATCGATGCTCTGCATCTGCGACTGCTGGAGGGCGGTGACCTCCTGGCGGCGGCGCGGATCCTGAAACCACATGAGCCACAGGAGCCGTCAAAGATCGGCCGCGTCGTCGTCTCGCCTGCCCATCGCGGCAAACGTCTGGGCGATGCATTGGTGCGCGAATCGATCACCGCCTGTGAGCGGCTTTATCCGGCAAATCCGATCGCCTTGTCGGCGCAGGCCCATCTGCGCCGCTTCTATGAATCCTTCGGCTTTGTCGGGACGTCACAGGAATATCTGGAAGACGGCATTCCCCATGTCGATATGGTCAGACAGCCTGCCATTCATCCGGCATGAGGATACCGCCATGATCTATGTCGACGCCGATGCCTGCCCGGTGAAGCCGGAAATCCTGAAGGTTGCCGAACGCCACGGCCTTGAAGTTACCTTCGTCGCCAATTCCGGCCTGCGCCCGTCCCGCGATCCCATGATCCACAACGTCATCGTTTCCAACGCCTTCGATGCCGCCGATAACTGGATCGCCGAGCGCGCAGGCGCGGGCGACGTCGTCGTTACTGCCGACGTGCCGCTGGCCGTACGCTGCGTCGCGACCGGCGCTTTCGTCAGCGGCCCGACCGGACGTGTCTTCGATGAAACCAATATCGGCATGGCGAGCGCCATGCGCGATCTTGGTGCGCATCTGCGCGAAACCGGGGAAAGCAAAGGTTACAACGCCGCCTTCAGCCCGAAAGACCGCTCGCGATTCCTCGAGACCTTCGATCGCCTCTGCCGCCGCGCCAAGAACCTTTCCAGCGAGGCCGGCGGCCGGCCATGATCTCCTCCGCAGGCCGGCAAGAAACGGGTGGCATGGCAGCCATGCCGATTCCTACCTTGAAGACGGCCGTTCCCTCACTGATATAGGCACTATCGCAGACGACTGCGGCGTCCAGAGGATGCAACCGTCGCGGGGACGGCCTCGCTCTTGAACAAGGAGAGGCGTATGGCCTGGTTTCTGCTTTTTCTCGCCGGTCTTTTCGAATGTGGCTGGGCGATCGGCCTTAAATACACCGAGGGTTTCACGCGGCCGCTGCCGACGGCGCTGACCGTCATTTCAATGGTCGTGAGCGTCGTCCTGCTTGGCCTGGCGGTGAGGTATCTTCCGATCGGCACCGCCTATGCGGTCTGGACCGGCATCGGCACGGTCGGCACCGTGCTCCTCGGCATTTGGCTGCTTGGTGATGGGGCAAGTGTCTCCCGTCTCGCCTGCATCGCGCTGATCGTCACCGGCATCGCCGGCCTCAAGCTCACCGCCTGATTCCGAAATGCTGCGGGGCGCCGAAACGCCCCGCAGTCATTGTCCGTTTCAAGCCATCTTGCGGTTATCGACCGCAAAAGCGCCGGGACCGGAGAAAAACAGGTAGAGGAAGACGAAGCAGAACAAGATCGCGGCGTCGCCCTGGTTGAGGGCAGGGAAGAAGCTGTTCGGGGCATGCGCCATGAAATAAGCGACCGCCATTTGGCCGGCCAGCAGGAAGGCGACCGGACGCGTCAGCAGGCCGACCAGAATGAGGAGACCGCCGACAAGCTCCAGAAGAGCCGCGAAAAGCATCAATGGCGGCAGCGGGCCTGGCATCTGCGCAGCCGGAAAGGCGAAAAGCTTCATCGTGCCATGCTCGATGAACAGCAGTGCAGTGATGATTCTGAGAGCGGCCAGCCCATAGGGGCGATAGGCGGAAAGACGCTCGAAAGTTGACATTAAACCTCTCCATTAAAGAAATTGCAGCCGAGCGTTAGCCCGTCCCCGGCCGCGATTGAACACACGGATCGCTGACGGCCGTTCACTTTTTCGACAGCAGGCAACACGCGGCCGGATATCAGAGCGGGATATTGTCGTGTTTTTTCCAGGGATTGGCGAGATCCTTGTTGCGCAGCATCTTCAGACCGCGCGCCAGCCGCCGCCGGGTCGAATGCGGCATGATCACCTCGTCGATATAACCGCGCTCGGCAGCGACGAAGGGCGACAGGAACCTGTCCTCGTACATTTTCGTATGGGCGGCGATCTTCTCCGGATCGGCAATATCCTTGCGGAAGATGATCTCGACCGCGCCCTTGGCGCCCATCACGGCGATCTGCGCCGTCGGCCAGGCATAATTCAAATCGCCGCGCAGATGTTTAGACGCCATCACGTCATAGGCACCGCCAAAGGCCTTGCGGGTGATGACGGTGAGCTTCGGCACCGTTGCTTCCGCATAGGCGAAGAGCAGCTTGGCGCCATGCTTGATCAGGCCGCCATATTCCTGCGCCGTGCCCGGCAGAAAGCCCGGCACGTCGACGAACGTGACGATCGGAATATTGAAGCAGTCGCAGAAGCGCACGAAACGCGCCGCCTTGCGCGAGGCATCGCTGTCGAGCACGCCGGCCAGCACCATCGGCTGGTTGGCGACGAAACCGACGGTAGAGCCTTCGACGCGGCCGAAGCCGCAGACGATGTTTTTGGCGAAGCTCTCCTGGATCTCGAAGAAATCCCCCTCGTCCGCCACCTTCCGGATCAGCTCCTTGATATCATAGGGCTTGTTGGCGCTCGCCGGCACCAGCGTGTCGAGCGACGCATCGGTCTCGGTCACTGACTGGTAACATTCGATCTCAGGCACCGGCGACGTGTTCGAAAGCGGCAGGAAATCGATCAGCCGGCGCACCTGCAACAGCGTATCGACATCATTCTCATAGGCGCCGTCGGCAATCGACGAGCGCACCGTATGCACCACGGCGCCGCCGAGTTCTTCAGCCGTAACCGTCTCGTTGGTCACCGTTTTCACCACGTCGGGGCCGGTGACGAACATGTAGGAGGTATCGCGCACCATGAAGATGAAATCGGTCATGGCGGGCGAATAGACGTCGCCGCCGGCGCAGGGGCCCATGATCACGGAAATCTGCGGAATGACGCCCGAGGCAAGCACATTGCGCTGGAAGACTTCGGCATAACCACCAAGCGCGGCCACTCCTTCCTGGATGCGCGCGCCGCCGGCATCGTAGATGCCGACGATTGGCGCGCGGTTCTTCAGCGCCATGTCCTGCACCTTCATGATCTTCTCCGCATGCGCCTCCGAAAGCGAGCCGCCGAAGACGGTGAAGTCCTTGGCGAAGACGAAAACCGTGCGGCCGCTGACCGTGCCCCAGCCGGTGACGACGCCGTCGCCGGCGATACGGCTCTTATCCATGCCGAAATCAGTGGAGCGGTGCTCCACGAACATGTCGAACTCTTCGAAGGAGCCCTCGTCGAGGAAGAGGTCGATGCGCTCGCGCGCCGTCAGCTTGCCGCGCTTGTGCTGAGCATCGATGCGCTCCTTGCCGCCGCCTAGGCGGGCGATGCCGCGGCGGCGTTCCAGTTCTTCGAGAATTTCCTTCATGCGATCTCCCCTCGCCGCTCTCGCGGCCGATATTCGCTAGCGGCTGCGTCCGCTAAGCGAGAAAACCGAGCGAATCCGTGCAGCGACGTCCTCGGCGATGATGTCGTCGGCAAGTTTCGGATCGGCGGCGATACTGGTCACATCGAAGGCGCTGACGGCAATCACCGAGCCATCCTCGACCGAAGCCGCGTCGACGCTGATTTTGGCGACGTTGCGATCCTTTTGGAAACCGAGTCCCTTCTGGATCGAGACCACGCGGATCGTCAGCACCACCCGCGGCAGCACGGTGTCGCGCATCGTTGCATTGATCGCGGCATTGACGCGGTCGTTGATCCCGGCAAGCAGCTCGGCCGGGATGTTCGGGCCGGAAAGAACGACGGCGCTGCGCACATCATAGAGCGGCGCCTTCGGCTTGTTGGCCGAGAGGCTGCCGCAGGCCGTCAGCGCGATACAGACGAGCACGGTCCGGCAAAAACACGACCTCAGCCAATCCATCGCAAAATCCCGCACCACCCGTTGGAGTCGCAGATTTCGCCATAATGTCTGAGAAGGCAATATGTTTCAGGCGCTTAGGGCGAAAAAAACGTCCGCTGCCGCTTTGAACTCGGCAAAGCGCTTGGCCCGCCGCTCTTCGGCTTCCTCGTCGCGCCCCCAATGCTCGATCGTCCAGTCCTCATCGAGATGCGCAAGCGACCATGTCTCCTCCACCGTCACCCGGCCCTCGGCCAAGGCAACCGCCAGGATCGCCGAGCCGGTCAGCGTCGTGATCGTATGGAGGGCGGCGAGCGCCATCGCACTCTGATGCCGCGCCAGCGTCACGGCGAAGGCAGCGGTCGCCTCACGCGGCTGTTCGTGATGCATTACCCCCTCGACGAGAATGAAACGGGCACCGAGATCGCTGGCCGCCCAGTCGATGATCGGGTCCCAACGTTCCCTCTGGCGCTCGACCAGCAGCTCCGGCCCGTCGGCGCGGTAGCAGATGAGGTCGCTCGAGGAAAAGCGGAGAATGTCTTCGAAGATCGCCTGCGTATTGGTTGTCACACCATCCAGCGCGGTGTTGACCAGCCGGGTCACCGGCATAGTGACCGGATCGATTTCCTCGCCCTGCCCACGCCATTCGGCGGCGACAAGTTGTGCGAGCGCCTCTGTGGGAACGGCAAGAACCTGCCGTGCCGGCGTGCGCACCGACTTGCCGTCGAGCATGATTGCGAAACTGCCCTCGTGCTCGGCGACCGCCACGTCGGTGTAGAAACGCTTCGGCAGCGGCTTTTTCGTCTGGATCTGGGCTCGACGGATGGGATCGGGATGGCTCAGTCCCTCGGACAGATCGTTCAGCAGATCGCGCATGGGCTCACCTCAGGAAAAATGGCGCAATATCTCGTTCGGATGGTAGGCGATCGCATCGGCGCCGTTGGCGATCAGCTCATCCACGCTGGCATAACCCCAGGCAACACCGATCGCTTTTGCGCCGGCAGCCTTTGCCATCTGCATATCGTAAACCGCGTCGCCAATGACAATGGTATCGGCGGCATTCATCCCGGTTTCGTCGCAGCATTCCGTCACCATGGCCGGATGCGGCTTGGAGGGGCAGTCGTCGGCGGTGCGCGCAACGACAAAATGCTTGTCGAAGCCGTGCGTCTCCATCACCAGCTTCAGCCCGCGCCGGGATTTGCCGGTCACCGCCCCGATCAGCAGATCCTCGCGGCCGCTGATCGCATCGATCATCTCGCGAATGCCGGCAAACAGCGGCTCTCTGTGGTCGAGATCCCTACGCACGATCGTAAACAGCGATTTATAATGCGCCGTCATGTCGATGTCTTCCTGCTCGACATGCGGCCTGCCCTGCATGCGGGCGATCGCGATATCCAGCGACAGGCCGATAATGGCCTTGGTGTCGTCAAATCGAGGTTCCGCCTTGCCGAACTTCGCGAAGGTGCGGCGCATCGTTTCGTGGATCAGCCCGGCACTGTCGACCAATGTGCCGTCGCAATCAAAAAGCGCAAGTTTCATGCTTCGTCGTCCAGGATGGGAGCCGAATTTTCATCGAAGCCGAGCAAATTCCAGCTCTGCACCATATGCGGCGGCAAAGGCGCGGTGACGCGCAGCCGGCCGCCGGAGGGATGCGGAATGTCGATATGGCGGGCGTGCAGATGCAGCCGCTTCTGGATACCGCCGGGAAAATCCCAGTTCGGATCATCGTCGAAATATTTGGGATCGCCGATGATCGGATGGCCGATGTGCAAAGCGTGAACACGAAGCTGGTGTGTGCGCCCCGTATAGGGCTCCATCTCCAGCCAGGCGAGACGTTGCGCCGCCGTCTCGACGATGCGGTAATAGGACACGGCATGATCGGCGCCCTCTTCGCCATGCTTGGCGATGCGCATGCGGTCGCCATCAGCCGTCGGCTCCTTGACGAGCCAAGTCGAAATCTTGTCCTCACGCTTGCGCGGCACGCCTTTCACCAGAGACCAATAGGTCTTCTTCGTATCGCGCTCGCGGAAGGCGGCCGTCAGCTTCTGTGCCGCGCCCCGGGTGCGGGCGATGACGAGCACGCCTGACGTGTCGCGGTCGAGGCGGTGAACGAGGCGCGGCTTCTCGCCCTTCGGGCTGGTCCAGGCCTCGAGCATCTGGTCGATATGCCTGGCGACACCGGAACCGCCCTGCACGGCAAGGCCGGCCGGTTTGTTGAGGACGATCACCTTGTCGTCCTCATGCAGCACCATGCGTGACAGGAGGTCGAAATCCGTGGAATGTTTGAGATCCTTGCCGGCGATCGGCCCGGTTTTCAGCCTGGCGTCGACATCGAGCGGCGGCACGCGCACCGTCTGACCGGGCTGCACGCGTGCATCCGATTTCACGCGTCCGCCGTCCACGCGTATCTGGCCGGAGCGCAGCAGCTTCTGCAGCGGCCCGAAGCCCAGCCCGGGAAAATGCACCTTGAACCAGCGATCGAGCCGCATGCCCGCCTCGTCAGGTTCAACCTTTATATGTTCTATGCCAGCCATGAATAGTCTTTCGGAAATTGCAGCGCGGGCCAAGCCGGCGTTCTTGCCGCAGCCTTAGAGCATTTTCATGCAAAACGGAAACCGGAATCAGACCAAAGCGCGCATGATGGCGAGGCCCGCGAACACTGCCGCCATCGAAAGGCCGACGCTGGCTGCTATGTAGAGGCCGCCGGCGACAGCCTCGCCGCGCTCGAAGAGCGAGATGGCATCGAGCGAGAAGGCCGAGAAGGTGGTGAAGCCGCCGAGAAAACCGGTGATCAACAGCAGGCGCAGTTCCACCGATGCGTTGAACTTCCGCGCGACCAGTTCGGCAAAGACACCAATGACGAAGCAGCCGACGACATTGACCGCGAGAGTGCCCCAGGGAAAGGCCGGCCCCAGGAGCCTCAGCGCCCATTGACCGACAAAATATCTGAGGACGGAACCGATGGCGCCACCGACGGCGACGAGGAGAGCCTGGATCATGGGCGGAATATCCGAGTTTGAGAACGCAGCCGATCGTGACGGAATAAATTCTTTAAATTCAGTAAAATGCTAACAACTTTCTTATGCCGGCGCCAAGGTCCTGTCGATACTGTGCCGGCATGACCCAGCTCCTGTCCATTTCGGCAAGCACCGCCGCCATTGCCCTGGAAACGCTGAGAATACCGCAGCGCGTCGCCACGAGCACCGCCGCCCGCGACTCGCGCCGGCTCGCTGACCGGCAGTTAAAGGCCGAAGGCACCGAAGGAGTCGACGATCCCGCCAGTATCATCCAGTCGACCGAAGTGGCACTCGACCTGATGGAGAGGGGCAATCGTCAGCCGCAGGCCGGCCTCAAGCAGGCGCTGCAGTCCTACGAAGACGTCTGAGGCAACCGCCTCTCCAGCGAAAAGCCCGCGTCGCGGGCTTTTCTGTCTTAACCAGCCTGTGCTCACTTGCCTTGCGCCGAAAGTACCTGCAGCACCAAGTCAATCTTGCCGGCTTTCTCGAAGCTCAGCGTCACCGGCACCGTATCGCCCTGCTTGAACGGCGTCTTCACCTTCTGGAACATCAGATGCAGGTTGCCGGGCTCAAGCTTCACGGTCTGGCCTGCAGTAACGGCGATGCCATCCTTCAGCTGGCGCATCCGCATGACATTGTCCTTCGTCACCATCTCGTGAATCTGAACCTCACCGGCTGCCGGCGAGCTTACCGACACCAGTCGATCGTCCGTCTGGCCGTTATTCTTCACCGTGAAGAAGCCGCCGCCGACCGGCTGGCCTGGCAGCATCGCCTTGGCGAAGCCGCCGGAGATTTCGAGGTCGCCAGCCTTGACCGTTTCCCCGGCCGGGGCCCCAGCCGCCATAGCGGACATGTCCATGCCGGCTTTGCCGGTCGTGTCCATGCCGGCTTTGCCGGTCGCGTCCATGCCGGCTTTGCCGGTCGCGTCCATGCCGGGCATGCTCATCCCAGCCATGTCGTCATGGTCGTGGCCATGATCTTCACCGGCAACGATCTTCAGCAGCGGCGCCGGGCTTTTTAGCTCATGCGCATCGCCGCCAGCCATTGCCACCTGATCCCAGACCGTGACCGCATCGCCGCAGAGCTGCGTCACCGGAAAGGCAAGCGAGCTGCCGGCCTCGACGCCCGAAACCTTCCCCTGGATGACGAAAGCATCGTAGAAATCATCAGAAAGATTGCCATTCTTCCAGCGGATCTCGATAGCGCCCGTCTTCACCTTGTCGCCGTGATTGTCGTAGGTCTTCTGGTAGTCGCCCTTGATCACTTCGAGCTCCCAACCGGCCTTTGGCTGCGGCTTGGCGAAGACGAAACCTTCCGGCAGTTTCACCCGCACTTCCGTGGTCGCCTTGCCATCACAGCCATGCGGCACCTGCAGCGTGGCGAGAATCGTGGTGTCCAGCGGCACCTCGCGGTCGAGGAAGCTGACATGCGCCTCGGCGCCGGCGAAGGCGGTAGCGGAAAGAAGCGCGGAAAGCGCGAAAGTCTTGATTGTTTTCATCGGATATCTCCTCGCCGGTCGCTATCTTCTTTGGGCGAACCGGCATTCTGCGTCTTAGGTTGCGGAGGCAGATCAGATGAGGGAAGGAGGCGCACGCGAATTTGCCCGGCTGACGGCGCTGACGCCGGCAACGGCCGCGGCCTCCATCGGGGCATTGACGAGCGAGGCGAGCTTGCGCGCGAGCCACGAACCCGCATCCGGCATCGGCAGGATCACCGACGCAGACAGCCGGCAGGCTTCGCAATTCGGCTTGAAGCCGACAGTCTTGCCTCCCGCCTCCTTCACTGTGACGCAGAGCGACGCAAAGCTGCCATCCGGCAGCATGTAGGCCGCGGCATCATAACCATCTGAAGCGGCAGCCTGCGGGGCCTGATGGGCGAATCCGAGCAAAAGCAGGCCCAAGGCGCAAAACATGCGCAGGAAGAGCATCGCTTTCAGTCCTGTCCGCCGCATGAAATCCCCTTCAACAGCAAGTCGCGATAGCCGTTTTCACGGCCGAATGCAAAAGCAGATTTGCCGCAGATCGCGCCCTGCCGTGAGTATGGCGACAAAAATTTGTCAGGTCACGACATTTGGCCTTGCCAAGTGCTGCGCCCGCCGGATAATTGCGGCCAACCCTGTTGGGAGAATCCGGTGCTTGTGCCACCGGTGCCGAAGGAGCAACCGCCCCGGAAACTCTCAGGCCAAAGGACCAGCAAGGGGGCAGACGGAACTCTGGAGAGAAGCGTTCTCGAAACGCTCGCCGAAGGGATAACAATCTCAGGCAAAGGGACAGAGGGGGCTCAGGAGAGAAGCGCGCAGCCGCGCCTTCAGATTTGAGCCCGCGCCTCAGCAAAAGGCGCAAACCCCGGAGGCGTCGTTTGGACGATACTGCTGCCCTCAAGAAAACCCCGCTGCATGCCCTGCATCTTTCGCTCGGCGCCCGCATGGTGCCGTTTGCGGGTTACGACATGCCGGTGCAATATCCCGCCGGCGTCATGAAGGAACATCTTCATACCCGCGCCGAGGCTGGCCTCTTCGACGTCTCCCACATGGGCCAGGTCATCGTGAAGGCGAAGTCGGGCAGCTATGAGGATGCGGCGCTGGCGCTCGAAAGCCTTGTGCCTGTCGATATTCTCGGGCTCCCGGCAGGCCGCCAGCGCTATGGCTTCTTCACCGACGATACCGGCGGCATTCTCGACGATCTGATGATCACCCATCTCGACGACCTCCTTTTCGTCGTCGTCAACGCCGCCTGCAAGGAGGCCGATCTCGCCCATCTGCAGGCCCATATCGGCGACCAGTGCGATATCACCCTTTTGGATCGCGCGCTGATCGCGCTGCAGGGACCGCGCGCGGTCGAGGTTCTCGCCGAACTCTGGGCCGACGTCGCGGCGATGAAATTCATGGATGTGCGCCACTGCCGCCTGCACGACGTTTCCTGCCTTGTCTCGCGTTCCGGCTATAGCGGCGAGGACGGCTTCGAAATCTCCGTCCCGGCTGACAAGGCCGAAGATGTCGCCATGCGGTTGCTCGAACATCCGGACGTCCAGGCGATCGGCCTCGGCGCCCGTGACTCCCTGCGTCTGGAAGCCGGCCTCTGCCTTTATGGCAACGACATCGACACCACCACCTCGCCGGTCGAGGCAGCGCTCGAATGGGCGATGCAGAAGGCGCGGCGGGCCGGCGGCGCACGCGCCGGCGGCTTTCCGGGCTCCGGCCGCATCCTCTCCGAACTCGAAAACGGCGCGGCCCGCCGTCGTGTCGGCCTGAAGCCGGAGGGCAAGGCGCCGGTGCGCGGCCATGCCAAGCTTTACGCCGATGCCGAGGGCAAGACCGAAATCGGCGAAGTCACATCGGGCGGCTTCGGCCCCAGCGTCGAAGGTCCCGTCGCCATGGGCTATCTGCCGATCTCCCATGCTGCGGTGGGCACCCAGGTCTATGCCGAGGTGCGCGGCAAGTTCCTGCCCGTCACTGTCTCCGCCCTGCCCTTCGTCACGCCGACCTACAAACGCTGAAACCCTGTTTTCCGAAAGGATTTTTCCATGCTGAAATTTACCGCTGAACATGAATGGCTCGAGCTCGACGGCGATGTCGCAACCGTCGGCATCACCACCTATGCCGTCGAACAGCTCGGCGATCTCGTCTTCGTCGAACTGCCGGAAGTCGGCAAGAGCTTTGCGAAGAACGACGATGCGGCAACCGTCGAATCCGTCAAGGCGGCCTCCGAAGTCTATTGTCCGCTCGACGGTGAGATCACCGCGGTCAACGAGGCAATCGTCGCCGATCCCTCGCTCATCAACTCCGATCCTCAAGGCGCCGGGTGGTTCTTCAAGCTCAAGCTCAAGAACCCAGCCGATGCCGACGGCCTGCTCGACGAGGCCGCCTACAGGGAGCTCACCGCGTAATGACGACGCCGACCGAATTCCAGTTCACCGACTATCAGCCCTACGATTTCGCCAATCGCCGGCATATCGGCCCCTCGCCGACGGAGATGACCGAGATGCTGAAGGTGATCGGCTATAGCAGCCTCGACGGCTTGATCGATGCGACGCTACCACCCGCCATCCGCCAGAAGGCGCCGCTCGTCTGGGGGGCGCCGATGACCGAGCGCGAGGCGCTCGACAAGCTGCGCGAGACCGCCAACAAGAATAAGGTGCTCGTTTCGCTGATCGGCCAGGGTTACTACGGGACGATCACGCCGCCGGTCATCCAGCGCAACATCCTGGAAAATCCTGCCTGGTATACGGCCTATACGCCTTACCAGCCGGAGATCAGCCAGGGCCGCCTCGAAGCGCTGCTGAACTACCAGACAATGATTTGTGACCTGACCGGCCTCGACGTCGCCAACGCCTCGCTGCTCGACGAGGCGACCGCCGCCGCCGAAGGCATGGCGATGGCCGAGCGCGTCTCCAAGTCGAAGGCGAAGGCCTTCTTCGTCGATGCCGACTGCCATCCGCAGACCATCGCCCTCATCCGTACCCGCGCCGAGCCGCTGGGCTGGAGCGTCATCGTCGGCAATCCCTTCACCGATCTCGATCCGGTCGATGTCTTCGGCGCGATCTTCCAGTATCCTGGCACGCATGGTCACGTGCATGACTTCACCGGCCTGATCTCCCGCCTGCACCAGACCGGCGCAATCGCCGTGGTCGCAGCCGACATTCTGGCGCTGACGCTGCTGAAATCACCTGGCGAAATGGGCGCCGATATCGCCATCGGCTCCTCGCAGCGCTTCGGCGTTCCCGTCGGCTACGGCGGTCCGCATGCGGCCTATATGGCGGTCAAGGATGCCATCAAGCGCTCCATGCCCGGCCGCCTCGTCGGCGTGTCCGTCGATTCCCGCGGCAACCGCGCCTATCGCCTGTCGCTGCAGACCCGCGAACAGCATATCCGCCGCGAGAAGGCGACCTCCAACATCTGCACCGCCCAGGTGCTGCTTGCCGTCATGGCGTCGATGTATGCCGTCTTCCACGGCCCGAAGGGCATCAAGGCAATCGCCCAGCAGGTGCACCAGAAGGCCGTGCTGATGGCCAAGGGCCTGGAGAAACTCGGCTACAAGGTCGAGCCCGAAAGCTTCTTCGATACGGTCACCGTCGATGTCGGCCACATGCAAGGCCTGATCCTGCGCGCCGCCGTCGCCGAGGGCGTCAATCTGCGCAAGGTCGGCGAAACCGGAATCGGCATCAGCCTCGACGAGCGCACGCGCCCCGCGACGCTCGAAGCAGTCTGGCGCGCCTTCGGCGGCAATTTTGCCATTGCTGATTTCGAGCCATCCTACCGCCTGCCGAAGGACCTGCTCAGGACCAGTGATTATCTCACCCACCCGATCTTCCACATGAACCGGGCCGAAAGCGAGATGACGCGTTACATCCGCCGGCTCTCCGACCGTGACCTTGCGCTCGACCGCGCCATGATCCCGCTCGGCTCCTGCACGATGAAACTCAATGCCACCGCGGAAATGTTGCCGATCACCTGGCCGGAATTTTCCGACATCCATCCCTTCGTGCCGGCAGACCAGGCGCTCGGCTATCGCGAAATGCTTGATGATCTCACGGAAAAGCTCTGCGCCGTCACGGGCTACGACGCCTTTTCCATGCAGCCGAATTCCGGCGCGCAAGGCGAATATGCCGGCCTGCTGACCATCCGCAACTACCACATCGCCAACGGCGAAGGCCATCGCGACGTCTGCCTGATCCCGACCTCGGCGCACGGCACCAACCCTGCCTCGGCGCAGATGGCCGGCATGAAGGTTGTCGTCATCAAGGTGCGCGAAAACGGCGACATCGACATGGAGGATTTCCGCGCCAAAGCCGAGGAGCATGCGGCCAATCTCTCCTGCTGCATGATCACCTATCCCTCGACGCACGGCGTGTTCGAGGAGACGGTCAAGCAAATCTGCGAACTGGTGCATCAGCACGGCGGCCAGGTCTATCTCGACGGCGCCAACATGAACGCCATGGTCGGCCTGTCCCGCCCCGGTGACATCGGCTCCGACGTCTCCCACCTCAACCTGCACAAGACCTTCTGCATCCCGCATGGCGGCGGAGGCCCCGGCATGGGCCCGATCGGCGTCAAGGCACATCTGGCGCCCCACCTGCCGGGCCACCCTGAAACCGACGGTCGTCCGGGCGCGGTTTCAGCAGCCGCTTTCGGCTCCGCGTCGATCCTGCCGATCTCCTGGAGCTACTGCCTGATGATGGGCGGCGAAGGCCTGACGCAGGCGACCAAGGTGGCGATCCTCAACGCAAACTATATCGCTGCCCGGCTGAAGGGCGCTTATGACGTGCTCTACAAATCGAAGACCGGCCGCGTCGCGCATGAATGCATCATCGACACGCGCCCGCTGGTCGACAGCGCCGGCGTCACCGTCGATGACGTCGCAAAGCGCCTGATCGACTGCGGCTTCCATGCGCCGACGATGAGCTGGCCTGTATCAGGCACGCTAATGATCGAGCCGACGGAAAGCGAGACCAAGGCCGAACTCGACCGCTTCTGCGAGGCGATGCTGGCGATCCGCGAGGAAGCCCGGGCCATCGAGGAAGGCCGCATGGACAAGGCCGACAACCCGCTGAAGAACGCCCCGCACACGGTGGAAGACCTTGTCGGCGAATGGGATCGTCCCTACAGCCGGGAACAGGCCTGCTTTCCGCCCGGCGCCTTCCGCGTCGACAAATACTGGTCGCCGGTCAACCGAGTCGACAATGTCTATGGCGACCGCAACCTGATCTGCACCTGCCCGCCGGTGGAAAGTTACGCAGAGGCGGCGGAATAACAGCAATTGCACAAGCCCTCCCGTGCCGTTCGGGAGGGCTTGCACGCCGGCATTGCACAGGCGGCGAACGGCGGACTGAACCCGGCCCCTTTTCAAGGCATTGGATTCAAATTTAACCTTTCTTAGCAAGTGTCTGTTAGCAATTTCAAATGGGCGGTTTTCCCTACCGGAAACGTCGCCATCGATCTTGGTTTTGCGTGCAGGTTCTTATGCGTCCATCGGCTGTATCAGCAATTCTCCTCGCCGCCGTGATCCTGTCGGGATGCTCTACAAGTTCCGGCGCCGAAGATGTACTCACCCCTGTGCCGTCGAAGGAAACTACCAACGCCATCACGAAGCCGAGCGGCCCGATACCGGCCGCTGCCGTTGGCGACGCCGCCCCGCAGGCAAGCCCGCCGCAGGAAGCATTGAGCTGGACCGGACCGGTTCCGGAACCTCAGGCGCTGGTGCCGACGGAGAGACCGGTCGGCATGCCGATGCCGACGGAACGGCCGGTTGCGATGTTGATGCCTGCCAATCCGGGGATTGATCCGGATGCCGGCCCGAAATCACCGACGCGCTCGCGAATTTATAGCCACCGATTCCGCGACGCCAAACCGATCAACTTCGGCTCGACCTCACCCCGAAAGCTCGCCGTGCATGGCGTCGACGTCTCGCGCTGGCAAGGCGAGATCGATTGGGACACTCTGCGGCAGCAAGGCGCGAATTTCGTCTACATCAAGGCGACCGACGGCGGCGATCACCTCGATCCGATGTTCAGAAAGAACTGGCGCCGGGCCAAGGAAGCAGGCCTGAAACACGGCGCCTATCACTTCTTCTACTGGTGCCGGACAGCCGGCGAACAGGCCGACTGGTTCATCCGCAACGTTCCTAAGGAAGCCAACGCGCTTCCGCCCGTCATCGACGTCGAGTGGAACGGTGAGTCGAGCTGCAAGCGCCGCATCTCCCCGGCTCGGGTTCGAGAAAAGATGCAGGTCTTCATGGACAAGCTCGAGCGTCATTACGGCCAGCGCCCGATCATCTACACGGCGCCGGATTTCTATCGCGACAATCTGAAAGGTCAGATGCTCGATTATCCCTTCTGGCTGCGCTCGGTCGCCGCTCACCCGTCCAAGGTCTATCCCGGCCGCAAATGGCTGTTCTGGCAATATTCCGGCTCCGGCCTCTCCGACGGCGTCGACGGCAAGATCGACCTCAACGTCTTCAACGGCAGTGAAAGCGATTGGCACAACTGGGTGGTGTCACGTTAATCTCGACAGCCTGAAAGCCCATGTCCTTGCCTTCGTCACAGCCTATTACTGTGCCAAGCACCTCAAGGCTTTGCGGTGGCGAACGCCCTACCAGGCAATCTGCGATGCCTGGACAAAAGACCCCTCAATCCTCAAAATCAATACGCACCAGTTCATTAGGGGCCGATCCTTTCTATGGCGCGAAGCGCTCTCGGTCCGAAACGGGGGCCCGGGCGGTTGGTGACGCCGAGATCCATGGGTATCCCGGTGATCGCAACCTGGAGATTGCCGAAGTCCGGCTCATCGTCTGCGACCTGCATATAGGGTGCGCTGAGGAATGTCGGTACGCCGGCATATGGCGCCAGTCTCGTGCCGTTCTTGGAGATGATCTTCTCCGCCACTTTCCGAAACCTCTCATCGAATATCTCACCACCATTGGCGTCCGCGAAATCTGCGCGCATCTGTTCGAGTCGGTTTTTGTCCCACACCATGAGCATATGTCTTCGCTTCGGTCCCGTCTCAGGCGACAAAGGGATTGAGAAGGTAATTGGTATCGTTGTAGCAATTGCTATCAATGAGAAATCGACATGATCGCTGCAAAACCCAATTTACGTGTTTCCCGACTCTCTGCCCCGCCCATTCCTTCCGTCATTGCCTGGAGCCGCGAATATAAAGGCAACAAGGGGCCGCTCATCGATCTATCGCAAGCCGTACCCGGCTATCCCGCCCATCCGGAGATGCTTCGCCGGCTTGCCGAGGCGGCCGGACAACAGGCGATGACAGGCTACGGTCCAATCGAAGGCGAGCCCCTGTTACGCAAGGCCTATGCAGCACATCTCGCCGCGCTTTACGGCGCCGACCTTTCCGAAGGCAATATCCACATCACCGCCGGCTGCAATCAGGCGTTCATGTGCGCGGCGATCGCCCTTGCTGGCGCGGGCGATACGGTGGCTCTCACCAATCCCTTCTATTTCAATCACGATACGACGCTGTCGATGCTGGGAATCGGACGTCGATTGGTTGAGTGCGATCCTGCCAGCGGTTTTCTGCCTAACCCGAGTTCGACCGAAGCAGCACTTGCGGCCGGCGCCAAGGTGCTGGCAGTCGTCTCACCCAACAATCCGACCGGAGCGGTATATCCGCCAAGCCTGCTGCACGAGCTTTTAGTTCTTTGCCGGAAGTATGGCACCTGGCTGATCCTTGATGAAACCTATCGCGATTTCCTGGGCGAGGATTACGGCCGGCCGCACTCACTCCTGTCCGAGCCGGGTTGGGAGGACACGGTCGTCCTTCTTTACAGTTTTTCGAAATCCTTTTGCATCCCCGGCCACAGGCTGGGTGCCATCACGGCAGGACCCAAGCTCGTCGCCGAGATCGCCAAGGTGATGGACAATATGCAGATCTGCGCACCGCGCTCGGCTCAGATCGCCGTTGCATCGGCTATCCCCGCGCTTGCCGATTGGCGGGCCGGCAACCGGCTGGAAATCGCGCGCCGGGCGGATGCGTTAAAGCTGGTCTTTTCCAGCTTGCATGATTGGGAAATAGGAGCGATCGGCGCATATTTCGCCTTCGTCCGTCACCCTTTCGCCGATCGATCATCTTCAGAGATCGCCGAAAGACTCGCCAGGGAATCGGGCATCGTCTGTTTGCCCGGCGCCTATTTCGGCGAGAGACAAGAGCATTACCTCAGACTTGCCTTTGCCAATGCGGATGTTGCCTCGATAGGGCTATTGTCGGAGCGGCTCCGCTAGAACGTGGCAATCGACCTCCGCCGGAAGTTCACGATAGCCGCCGCGCCAATAGATGAGCGGCCCTATGCCTTGTCGGACTTGGATGGCGCAAATATGCCCGATCAGAATCGCATGGGAATGATGGTGGAATTCCGTTTCGAGCTTGCAGTCCAGCACGGTAAGAGCGTTTTCGAGAACGGGCGCGCCAGTCGTGAGGCGATACCATCCCGCATTACCGAAGCGTTCCACGCCCTTGCGTCCGTCGAAACCTGCAAAGGATTGCGCCACCTGCTGCTGGTCGGCCGCGAGCACGTTGACACAGAAACAGCCGTACCGTTGCAATACCGGCCACGAGGAAGATGCGCGGTTGACACTGACGATGACGGAGGGCACCTCCGCCGACAATGAAGAGACCGAGGTTGCGGTGAAGCCGGTGTGGTCTTGTCCGTCGCCGACCGTGATCACACTGACCGCACCCGCCAGATGACGCATCGAAAGCTTGAAATCTGCTTCGCTGATCAAAGCCGCTGCACTCATCGGGCCGGCGTCTGCGTTTTGGCAAAACGGTTTGCCGGCATTGAAAGACCGAGGTTTTCGCGCAAGGTCCTTCCCTCATATTCCTCGCGGAACAGACCGCGGCGGCGAAGCTCGGGCAGGACGAGCCCCACGAAATCCTCGAGGCTGGACGGCAGAGTCGGGAACATCAGGATAAAGCCATCGGCGGCCCGCGTCTCGAACCATTCCTCCATAAAGTCGGCGATCTGGGTGGGCGTACCTGTAATGCCATTTCCGGTATGCTTCTCGGCATAGTGCCGGATGAGCTCGCCGACGGTATGGCCGCTCCTGACGAAACCGACCAGTTCGTCGAACAAGGCGCGTGAACCCTTCGGCGCCGCCGGAAGCCGATCCATGGGGAAGGGCTTATCGAGCGGCACGTCGCGCAAGTCCGCTTCCAGGAATTCGGAAAGCATTAACCGGCCGACATCAGGATGCATCTTGTCGATCAGATAGTCGACCTTCGCCTTCGCCTCGGCTACCGTTTCACCGACGTTGAGAACGATGCCCGGCATGATCTTCAGGTCGTCGGCATCGCGCCCATAGGCCGGCATCCGGCTCTTGACGTTTTCGTAGAAGGCCCTGTTCCGCTCGATATTCGACGCGAGGCTGAAGACGATCTCGGCAGTGCGCGCCGCCATGTCCATTCCGGGTTCTGAACCGCCGGCCTGGGCGATGACGGGACGGCCCTGGGGCGTTCGCGCAATGTTGAGGGGTCCGCGGACCTGGAAATGCTTGCCTTTGTGATTGAGGGTGTGGTGCTTGTCCTTGTCATAATAGACACCGTTTTCGCGGTCGAGAAGCAGAGCACCTTCCTCGAAGCTGTCCCAAAGGCCGAAAACGACATCGACGAATTCGTTGCCGCGCTCATAGCGTAGCGCGTGCGGATCAAGTCCCTCGCGATTGAAGTTGTAGCCGGTTTCGTCATGGTCGGAGGTGACAACATTCCAGCAGACGCGCCCGTTGCTCAGATGGTCGATCGAGGCGAACAGGCGGGCGACATTGTATGGCTCGTAATAACTTGTCGACACCGTCGCAACGAGACCGAGATTGCTGGTCGTGACCGCCAATGCTGATAGCAGTGAGAGGGGTTCGAAGCGATTCATCTTGGTCGGAATACGGGCAAGCGCATTCGGATCACCGACGGCGGCAGCCGGAGAATCCGCCATGAACATGAAATCGAACTTGGCCGCCTCGGATCGTTTGGCGACATCGAGCAGATGGGCGAAGTCATTGGCGCCGCCGACATCGCTGGCCGGATGCAGCCACGAGGCTGGATGAAAGCCGAAAGTGTAGACGAAGGTCCCAAGTTTCATCTTGTCAGTTCGCGCCATCGAGCTCTCCCCCTTATGCATGCTGCCGATTGAAGGTGGCCGCGCAAATTATCACCAGGCGCAAATTTTCATCAACATCGCGGCGCTAAGGTCCGTTTTAGATTTTCTAAACGTTCACTTGGGGGCTGACACCAAAGCTTGCTGACGGGAAATGGCGACGAGCCAGTCGCGGAATTCGCGGCCGCGCGGCTTTTGCAGTGCCGCGCGGTCCCAGGCGAGAAAGTAGCTTTCGCGCAGCGGAATCCGCATATCGACGGGAGTGACGAGCGTCTGCGCCTCGAGCTCATCTGATATCATCGACATCTGCGCGAGGACGACGCCACGCTTGTTGACGGCTGCATCGATCGCGCTGCTCGACAGGGTAAAGGAGAGGCCGGGCGTCGACGCGTCGAACGGTATACCGGCCATGGCCGCAAACTCCGCCCAGCTTGGGTAAGGCGTGAAGTGCCTTTCCCACTCGACATGCAGAAGCGGCTGCTCGAAGAGATCTCGGGCCGCGTGCGCGCGATCCTGCATTAGCGACGGCGAGCAGACAGGCACGACCCAATCGCGAAACAGTTCAGTATAATGGTCGTGCTGCAGGACGTCCGACCCGTAGCTTACGCGGAAATCGACATCGTCGAAACCAATCCTGGGCTCCTTGTCCCGTCCAATAATTCTCACTTGAACATCGGGGTGTAGGGCCTGCCAGTCGAAGATTCGCCTGCCGATCCATTTGTTGACGACGGAAGAAAGTGCGCTAAGGACCAGCGGCGTCTCGTTGCGTGCCCTTTCCAATAACTGCTGAGCGAACGCAAATTGCTCAAATCCCTTCGAAATCTCCTGATGATAAAGCCGGCCCCAGGCGGTCAGCTCAACGGTTCGCCCGCTCCGCTCCAGCAGCGAAACTCCAAGAAAACTTTCGATCTTGTGAATTTGCTGGCTGATTGCCCCCGGCGAGACCTTGAGCTCCAGTGCCGCAGCCGTCACGCCGCCGCAACGCCCCACCGCCTCGAAGGCTTGCAGACCCTTGAGCGGGATCGTCTTGAAGCGCTCATCGATCACTTGCAGAACCTCCCGTGGTGTGCGCCAACTCAATTTGCCATCGGATGAAACGTCCCTGCGAACTGGAACCGGTCGCCTGGATGGGTAATCTCAACATATGTCACCGTCCGGCCGTTCTGCCAGGTCTGCCGGATTAGGCTAAGGCACGCCTGGCCTCTTTTTATCTCCAGCATTCGCGCCGTCGCCGTATCGGCCGAGACGGCGCGGATGACGTGTTTGGCCTTGGACCAGGGAACTTCTGCAAGCAGCCATTTGCCGGGCGGGATCGAGGCGAAGCTCTCGTCGCGCGCACGTGGGACGGCGTCGAGCATGATGATCCGCCGTTCGATGGCATTGGGTCTGCCGTCCACGATATGCAGGCATTGAAGCCTGAGTATCTCCGCATCGGGAGCTTCCGACAGCTGTTGTGCGTCCGTTTCTCCAAGGCGTTCGACTTTACGGGTGAGAAGCTCGAAGCGGTGTTCGTGCCCGGCCAGTTCCGCTTCGGTGCTGATATCCTGAATATCCATTACCGTGCGGTCGATCTGGGGCGACGCAACAAACGAACCGGTCTTGCGCCTTCTGACGATCATGCCGCGCTCGACCAGAGCCGACAGTGCCTTGCTGACGGTCATGCGCGAGCATTGATATTCCGCGACCAGTTCATGTTCTATGGGAATACGGTGGCCGGGCCGCCAATTGCCGCTAATGATCTTCGCCTCGATATCCATGTAAATGCGCTGATAAATCGACACCAAGTCCACACCTCGTTGGGCGTCACTATCAAAGTGCCGGAGCGGTCGCGTCACGCCGGCAAAGATTGCCGCCACCCGGCACAATTTTTGCGTTCCTTGACTTTTACATTGACACTCTAGGCCAGCCTATATCTATTTGTATAGTCAAAAGCGGAGCATAAAAATCCGCGCATTGAAATCAAAATCGGGAACAAAACTCCTCCGTCGGAGGAATAAAACTGGAGAGATGATCATGAAGGCAAAGTCACTGCTGACGGGTCTGGTCGGCGCTGCGTTCCTGTTAGGAGCAGCCTTTTCCGCCCACGCAGCCGATACGCTGGCGGCCGTCAAGGCAGCCGGCACGCTCAAGGTTGGCACCGAAACGGCTTTCGCACCGTTTGACTATATCGACGCCGGTGAACATACGGGCCTGAACGTCGACCTTTTTGCCGAGATCGGCAAGGAACTTGGCGTCAAGATCGAGTGGGTGGCACTTCCCTGGGACGGCGTCTTCCCCGCGCTTGAGGCTGGCAAGTTCGATATCGTCGCAGGTCCTGCAACGATCACCAAGAAGCGCATGGAGCGCTATCGCTTCACGCCGCCGATCGCCGAAGCGACGATTGCCATCCTTAAGAAGGCCGGCGACACGACGATCAGCAAGCCGGAAGACATTGCCGGCAAGACGATTGGTGTCGGCAAGGCAACTGCCCAGCTCGACCAGCTGAAGGAATTCTCCGACACGCTGCCGACCAAAGTCGATGTGCGCGAATATCCTGCCTTCACGGAGACCTACGCCGATCTCGCAGCCGGCCGTATTGCCGGCGTTGCCAATTCGCTCCCGAACATCGCCTTTGTCGCGAGCCAGCGAAAGGGCACTTTCGAAGTTGTCCTGCCGCCTTTCGGAAAGAAGTCCTATTTCGGCTTCATCGGTCTCAAGGACGCCGATCACGCCCCGCTGATGGACGCGGTCGATGCCGCGATGCTCAAGATCAAGGCAGACGGGCGTATGGCAGAGCTGCAAAAGAAGTGGTTCGGTGCGTCTTTCGACACACCGGACGCTGTCAAGGATCCGGCATTCTAATCATTGCCGGTGAAATGCTCGCGCCCCGCCATCGGTCGGGGCGCAATTTGCCGTGCGAACAGACGTCACGGCCGCAGCACGCAGGCAAGTACCGCCCATGTCCACCAAACTTTTCGAACTTCTTCTGCAAGCTTCGATCTACACGGTCACGATCAGCGTGGTTTCGATTCTGATCGGCTTTGCGATCTCGATCATTGTTTCCGCCATGCTCCTTTCGCGGCAACGGCTTTTCATGCTGCTGGGGCAGGTTTTCATCAGCTTCTTTCGCGGCGTACCGCTGCTGGTGCAGCTGTTGCTGATCTACAACCTTCTGCCGGTGATCGGCATCAACGTGCCGAGTATCGTTGCGGCCGTCGTTGGCCTTTCGCTGTGCACGGCTGCCTATCAGGCTGAAAATCTGCGCGGCGGTTTTGCCAGCGTCCCCTCGGGCCTTGTCGAGTCCGCCGAGATGGTCGGTCTCACGCCCATGCAGATTTTCCGCCGGATCAAGGCGCCAATCGCTCTGCGGCTGACCTTTCCGGCGCTCGTCAACGAAGCGATCCTTATTTTGAAGGCTTCTTCGCTGGTCTCCGTTGTCGGGATCGTTGAGCTGACGCGCATGGCCCAGGACCTTGCCGGCAGCACCTTTCTGCCGCTCGAAATCTTCGCTTCCGCCGGTCTGATCTACCTCGCCATCAATTGGATCGTAGCGCTTGCCGGCGGTCTGATCGAGCGCTCCCTGCCGGGAGCACCGCGATGACGTTCGATATCAATGTGATTTTCAGCCATTTGCCGGAGATCGCCAGCGGTGCCTTCGTGACAATCGTTATCTGGATCGTCGCCGCTCTTGCCGCTGCCGTTCTGGGTTTCCTTGTCGCTGTCGCGCGGCGTTTTGGCGGGGTGCTCTTCGACAGGGCGTTCGGGATTGTCATCGCAGTGCTGCGCGGCACGCCCTTCCTCATTCAGATATTCCTCGTCTACTACGGCGGCCCCTTCGTTGGATTGTCGCTCAATCCGATCCCAGCAGGCGTCGTCGGCCTGTCCATCTACGGCGCGGCCTATTTCAGCGAGATATTCCGCTCGGGCTTTGCCGCCGTCCCGAAGGGGCATATCGAGGCGGGTCTATGCGTTGGGCTGACACACACGCAGATCGTCAGGCGCATATTGCTGCCTGAGATGACCATGCTGGTGCTGCCGCCTTCGCTCAACATGACGATCATCCTCATGAAGGAGACGGCCGTGTTGTCGATCATCACCGTGCCGGAACTGACGGCAACACTGAGCGCCATCGGATCGCAGCAATATGCTTTTGTCGAAGCGCTTTTTGTCCTCGCCCTCTTCTACTGGGCGCTGGTCGAAATCACCGGCTGGCTCGGTCGTCTCGCCGAAACGAAACTCACCAGATTCAGGTTTTTCAACATATGAGCGTTCCCGCGATCGCAGTCAAAAATCTAGTCAAGACGTTTGGCGATTCCACCGTGCTGAACGGTATCGATCTTGATATCGCCCAGGGACAGGTTTCCTGCGTGATCGGTCCATCAGGATCCGGCAAGAGCACGCTGCTGCGCTGCATGGCGTTTCTGGAAGAATCGACAAAGGGCACCATTGCCGTCAATGGCGAGGTGCTCGGCTTTGCGGAAAATGCGAAGGGCGTAAGGGAGCGATTGCCGGCCGCCGCAAATCGGCGGATTCGTGCCCAGATCGGCATGGTTTTTCAGCAATTCAATCTCTGGCCGCACATGACGGCGCTCGGCAACGTCAGCGAGGCGCTGAAGACGGTTCACAAGATGAACCGCAAGGACGCGGAGGAGCGGGCAATGGCCCAGCTCGCCAAAGTCGGTCTCGAGGGTCGGGCAAACCACTATCCGTCGCAACTTTCGGGAGGACAGCAGCAGCGTGTTGCTATCGCGCGGGCCCTGGCTCTCAACCCGAAGATCATGCTCTTTGACGAGCCAACCTCATCACTCGATCCCGAACTGACCGGCGAAGTGCTGAACGTCATGCGCGATCTCGCCGCCGAAGGCATGACAATGGTCGTCGTTTCCCACGAGATCGGGTTTGCCGCAACGGTCGGCCAGCAGATCATCTTTCTCGATCACGGCAAGGTGCTGTTCACCGGTCCGCCGCAAGAGGTTTTCAAGCGACCGCGAAATCCCCGCCTCGAACAGTTTCTTGATACCTACATCGATCGCGGAGCCTCGATGCTGCTGTGATGCCCCTCTTTCCGTATCCGGGAGCGGGCAAAGCCTCACGCAAGTGTCGATCACGCGTATGGCGCCGTGCCGTTTCGGAGCAAATATGATGGCATGACCACGCGCCGATAGATCTTTGCTAACGCAGCGCCTTCAGCATTCCCTAAAGCCTTGCGAGTAAAAGACGACTATCCAGTTCCGGGGAAACGGTTGATGAGCATATCGGGTATCGCAAACACTGCTCTTTCGGGCATGCAGGCACAGACGACACGGATCGGCGCGATCGCCAGCAACATCGCAAACAGCAGCACCCCTGGTTATAACAGGCTGAACACCAGCCTCACCTCTGTCGGATCAGGCGGCGTTCAGGCCATCGTCAGCCCGACAGCATCCGATGTCGATCCGGCCACGGAACTCACGGACCTGATCGAAGCCGAGCAGAGCTACAAGGCGAACGCCGCTGTCTTCGAGACCGGCGCCGACATGTGGGAAATGCTGATGAGCATCAAGCGCGACTGAACACACCGGCACTCGATCAGCAATCGCCTAACGGCCGTCCGAGAGTGGCCGCTGTTCTAAGGGGTAGCGTAATTGCGATCATCAGCTTTCGAACCGCGGCGTCGTTTAGGGACTTTCTGCGGGCCTAAACCGCCGCCCATCGAATTCAACTAATACGACGCCGTGGAAGGGAAGCCCAGCCACTACCAACTCGGAGGTTAAGCCATTGTCACAAACTGCCGATTTTCGCCGATCAACAAATCTGCAAGACACTTCCGCTTGACCGGGAGCATGGTACTTAAACTTTTCACCCTTGAATGAAATTGTCGCGCCATCGTCCGAAAATACTGGTGGCATTCTGGCGCAGCCAGAGAGCAATCCTGTGGCTAACACAGTCAACGCACCAAGGATCTTAGCAAGTTTGAGAGCAGTACGGATCATTGATTTGATTTTCTGCCATATGGCGTCTCATTAAATTCAATCAAATCGGCCTTTAGGTGGGGCCCCAAACGGTGAATCGTCGAGCGCACTTTGGCATGGTTTGGTATAAATCTACGTCCGGCAAGAATTCGAACGCTTTTCAGCAACAAGCCTCACCTTCATCCAAGCCACTGATCAAGCCCGTGATAATAAGGGTTTGACCAGCATCCGCTTTCTTGAACAGATGCTAAGGAAATTTCCCAACAGCCTGAACGGTATCACGAATGCGCCGGCTCGCTCTGGCGCTGTGCGGCGAGAGCCGCAAGATCGGCAGGTTTCAGCTCGACGGATTCGCCGCAGCCGCAGGCCGACGTCTGGTTCGGATTGGTGAAGGTGAAGCCGGAGCGCAGGGTCGTCTGCTCGAAGCCCATCTCGGTGCCGAGAAGATAGAGCACGGCTGAGGGCTCGATCCAGACCTTGGCGCCGTCGCGCTCGATCAGATCGTCCTTGGCATTCGGCTCGGTCACCAGGTCGATGGTATATTCCATCCCGGCGCAGCCGCCCTTCTTGATGCCAACGCGAACGCCCTTCGCCTCCGGGCCGGAGTTTTCGACGATCGCCTTGACGCGGGCCGCAGCCCCGTCCGTCATGCTCATCACTGCAAAGCCCATCGGCTCAATCTCCTTCCACAACCGGGGTCAAGATCCGGTGCTTCATGAATCAAATGTAATCGCGCGAGGTAAACGGATCAATACTATGGTACTGCGCCGGTACCATCTCCTGCTCAGTACCAGCCGACGGCGACCTGCGCCTCCTCGGACATGCGGTCCGGCGTCCACGGCGGATCAAAGGTCATTTCGACCTCGACGCCCGACACACCTTCGACGGCGCCGACGGCATTCTCCACCCAGCCCGGCATCTCGCCGGCGACCGGGCAGCCGGGAGCGGTCAGGGTCATCATGATCTTGACCATCCGGTCGTCCTCGATGTCGATCTTGTAGATCAGGCCGAGTTCGAAAATGTCGGCAGGGATTTCCGGGTCGTAGACGGTTTTCAGCGCGGCGATGACGTCATCACTGAGCCGCGCCAGTTCATCGGCCGGGATGCTGGAATGCACGATGCCTTCGCGCACGTCGATCTTCTGTTCGCTTTCGTCCAGGCTCATCACGGACACTCCTCAGGCAAAGAACTTGCGCGCATAATCAAGCGCATCGGCCAGCGCATCGACCTCGGCGCGGGTATTGTACATGCCGAACGATGCTCGGCATGTGGAGGTGACGCCGAAGCGTTTCAAGAGCGGCATGGCGCAATGCGTGCCGGCCCGCACTGCAATGCCCTGCCGGTCGATCACCATCGAGACGTCATGGGCATGGATGCCGGCAAGCTCGAAGGAGAAGATGCTCCCCTTGCCGGGCGCCGTCCCGAACATCCGCAGCGAATTGACCGATCTGAGGCGCTCGGCTGCGTAAGCCGCAAGATCGGCCTCATGGCGGGCGATTGCCTCGCGCCCGACCTTCTCCATATAGTCGAGCGCATAACCGAGCCCGATCGCCTGGACGATCGGCGGCGTGCCGGCTTCGAAGCGATGCGGCGGATCGTTGTAGGTGACCGCGTCCTCGGCGACTTCGAAGATCATCTCGCCGCCGCCCTGGAAGGGGCGCATCTGCGAGAGCCGCTCCTTCTTGCCGTAAAGCACGCCGATACCTGACGGGCCGTAGAGCTTGTGGCCAGTCATGACATACCAGTCGCAATCGATATCCTGCACGTCGACCGGCAGGTGCACGGCACCCTGACTGCCGTCGATCACCACCGGGATGCCGCGTTCATGCGCGATCCGGCAGATTTCCTTGACCGGAACGATCGTGCCGAGCGCATTCGACATATGGGTAATGGCGACGAGCTTGGTGCGCTCCGTCAGGCTTTTCTCGAAATCCTCGATATGGAAGGCGCCTTCGTCATCGACCGGAACCCAGACCAGCTTCGCGCCCTGGCGCTCGCGGATGAAGTGCCAGGGCACGATGTTGGAATGGTGCTCCATGATCGTCAGGACGATCTCGTCGCCTTCGCCGATCTTCGGCATGCCCCAGCCATAGGCGACAGTATTGATCGCTTCGGTCGAATTTTTAGTGAAGACGATGTCGTTGACCGAGGGCGCGTTGAGGAAGCGACGAACCTTCTCGCGCGCTGCCTCATAGGCATCCGTCGCGACATTGGAGAGATAGTGCAGGCCGCGATGCACATTGGCATATTCATGCGCATAGGCATGCGAGATGGCGTCGATCACCGACCGCGGCTTCTGTGCCGAAGCGCCATTGTCGAGATAAACCAGCGACTTGCCGTGCACCTTCTCCGCCAGGATCGGGAAATCCCGGCGGATGGCTTCGACGTCGTACTCAGTGGCTGGCACTATCTTGTCCATGGCATTCATCCGATCAGGCGTGCTTTTCGAGCCAGGCCGAAATCACGCTTTCCAGCGCCTCGACCAGGGCCTCGTCTTCCAGTTCCTCGACGATCTCGGCGACGAAGGCGTTGACGAGCATCGCCCGCGCTTTGTTCTCCGGAATGCCGCGCGCCATCATGTAATAGAGATGATTGGCATCGATATCGGTGACCGTCGCGCCATGGCCGCATTGCACGTCGTCGGCGAAGATCTCGAGCTCCGGCTTGACCGAAAACTCGGCGTCGTCGGACATCAAGAGCGTGTTGCAGGCCATCTTGGCGTCGGTCTTCTGCGCATCGGGCGCAACCCGGATCATGCCCTGGAAGACACCCTTGGCGCGGTCGAAGACGACGTTGCGAATCACTTCGGTCGAACCGGTATGCGGGACGTCGTGGCCGAGCACCATCGTCACATCGGTATGGCTATCGGCCCCGAGCAGGTTGATGCCGCGCAGCGTCAGATCGGCGCCCTCGCCCGTCACCTTGATATTCAGTTCCTGGCGCACCAGCTTGCCGCCCGCATTGATGACGAACAGCCGGAGCTTGGCGTCGGCGCCGAGATCGATGCGGATCTGGCCAAGATGAGTATCGTCGGGACCCTGCTGCTGCAGGATGATCCAGGTCAGCTCCGTGCCCTCGCTGACTGTGATGTCACTGATATGGGACACGAAGGCGGCATCGCCCGTCACCGCACGGTGACGCTCGATGACAGTTCCCTTGACGCCGGCGCCGAAGGAAACCGGAAGACGCGTATGCGTCTGCCCGCCGGCATGGATGAACTGGATTTCCAGCGGATTTTCAAGTTCGGTTTCATCAGGCACGTCGACCACATAGCCGTCGCGCACGAAGCTGCCGTTGATCCGCCCGACCGCATCGTCGCTGCCCAACGCATCGAGCCTTTCGACGGCGGAACCGTCGATCAGCCGTTCGGAATAGGCCGACAGGCCAAGACCGTCGACGGCCGCCTTCTGATTGGCATGGCCCTGAATGACCGCCAGCACCGAGGAACCGGCAACGACCGGCTCAAGCGCGTTGGAGCCCGCATCACCCACTTGCGCCGGTACGGCACGCAGCAGATTCTTGAGGTCGGTATAGTGCCAGGCTTCGATGCGGCGCGTCGGCAGGCCGGCCTTCTTCAGATCATCGAGAAGCCGGTCACGCAGCGCCGTCACTGCACCATTGCCGGGTAGGTCGCCGATCTGCTGATTGAAGGCCTCGATCAGCGCCGTTTCGGCCGCGGTCTGGCGGCTCGTCGTCTGCATGTTCATGGACGTCGTCCTTTCCACCCGAACTCAGGCCGCTGTGCCGATGATGTCGGCGTAACCATTGGCTTCCAGCTCATGGGCCAAGGTCTTGTCGCCCGACTTGATGACCTGGCCCTTGTAGAGCACGTGGACGGTATCAGGCACGATATAGTCGAGCAGGCGCTGATAGTGGGTGATGACGACGACAGCGCGATCAGGCGAACGCAGCGCGTTGACGCCGTCGGCGACGATCTTCAGCGCGTCGATATCAAGGCCGGAATCGGTTTCGTCGAGCACGCAGAGCTTCGGCTCCAGCAGCGCCATCTGCAGGATCTCGGCGCGCTTCTTCTCGCCGCCGGAGAAGCCGACATTGAGTGGCCGCTTCAGCATTTCGGTATTGATCTGCAGCTTGGCCGCAGCTTCCTTGACGCGGCGCATGAAATCCGGCGTCGTCAGCTCGTCCTCGCCGCGCGCCTTGCGCTGCTCGTTCATCGCCACCTTGAGGAACTGCATGGTGGCGACGCCCGGGATTTCGACCGGATACTGGAAAGCGAGGAAGATGCCCTTGGCGGCGCGCTCGGATGGATCGAGCTCGAGAATGCTCTCGCCGTTATAAAGGATGTCGCCTTCGGTCACTTCATAGTCTTCGCGGCCGGACAGCACGTAGGAGAGTGTCGACTTGCCGGAGCCGTTCGGCCCCATGATCGCCGCAACTTCGCCGGCCTTCACCGTAAGGTTCAGACCACGGATGATCTCGGTGCCGTCTTCGGCGATGCGGGCATGAAGGTTTCTGATTTCAAGCATTTCGTTCTTCCTGTTCATAAAGCGGGTTCAAGTGCCGCCTGATTGACCGTTCGCACCGGCCTCGAACCGTCATCCTCGGGCCCGTCCCGAGGATCGCTTTGGGGGCGCGTCGACATGTTGTACTCGGCGTTATCGCCAAAAACAGATGGCAGCGAAAACTGCGCCCGCTGCCTTTAAAATCAACCGAAGGCACTCGACAAATTCCGGGATCTCCATAGGCCGCCCGATAACCCCAATGATCTTTGCCGGTTTTTCCATGCGCTGCTGGAGAAACACGTAAGGCTGCTCCGGCGGCTTTTCCGTTTCGTACCTTTGCTCGCGGGGACGAATTTTCGCCAATATTTCCCCGCGCATATTCTCCAGACGTCCAAAAATACATTTTTTGTCCGTCTCGTTCATATCAACCGACCGAGCCTTCCAGCGAGATGCTGATCAGCTTCTGCGCCTCGACCGCAAATTCCATCGGCAGTTCCTGCAGGACTTCCTTGACGAAGCCGTTGACGATCAGCGCGATCGCCGCTTCGGTGGGGATGCCGCGCTGCAGGCAGTAGAACAGCTGGTCCTCGGAGATCTTCGAGGTCGTCGCTTCGTGCTCGAACTGCGCCGTCGAGTTTTTCGCCTCGATATAGGGCACGGTATGAGCGCCACACTTGTCGCCGATCAGCAGCGAATCGCACTGGGTGAAATTGCGCGCATTCGACGCCTTGCGGTGGGCCGAGACCTGGCCGCGATAGGTGTTGTTGGAAACGCCGGCCGCGATACCCTTGGAGACGATACGGCTCGACGTGTTCTTGCCGAGATGGATCATCTTGGTGCCGCTGTCGATCTGCTGATGGCCGTTCGACACGGCGATCGAGTAGAATTCGCCGCGGCTGTCGTCGCCGCGCAGGATGCAGGACGGATATTTCCAGGTGATCGCCGACCCGGTTTCGACCTGCGTCCAGGAAATCTTCGAGCGATTGCCACGGCAATCGCCGCGCTTGGTGACGAAGTTGTAGATGCCGCCCTTGCCTTCCTTGTCGCCCGGATACCAGTTCTGGACGGTGGAATATTTGATCTCGGCATCGTCGAGAGCCACGAGCTCGACCACGGCCGCATGCAGCTGGTTCTCATCGCGCTGCGGCGCAGTGCAGCCTTCGAGGTAGGAGACGTAGGCGCCCTCTTCCGCGATGATCAACGTGCGCTCGAACTGGCCGGTGCCCTTCTCGTTGATGCGGAAATAGGTGGAAAGCTCCATCGGGCAACGAACGCCCTTCGGCACGAAAACGAAGGAACCGTCGGTGAAGACCGCCGAATTCAGCGTCGCATAATAATTATCCGAGGTCGGCACGACGGAACCGAGATATTTGCGCACGAGATCGGGATGTTCGCGAATGGCTTCCGAGATCGACATGAAGATCACGCCGGCCTTCTTCAGCTCCGCCTTGAAGGTGGTGACGACCGAGACGCTGTCGAAAACGGCGTCGACGGCGATCTTCGGCTTCTCGACGCCGGCCAGGATCTCCTGCTCACGCAGCGGGATGCCAAGCTTCTCATAGACTTTCAAGAGCTCCGGATCGACCTCGTCGAGCGACTTCGGACCCGGCGCGCTTTTCGGCGCGGCATAATAATGGATGTCGTTGAAATCGATCTTCGGATAATTGACGCGTGCCCAGGTCGGCTCTTCCAGCGTCAGCCAGCGCCGATAGGCCTCGAGACGCCATTCCAGCATCCACTCCGGCTCCTGCTTTTTGGCCGAAATGAAGCGGATGATATCCTCGGACAGGCCCTTCGGCGCCTTGTCCATTTCGATGACGGTCTCGAAACCGTATTTGTACTGGTCCACATCGATCAGGCGCACCTGGTCGATCGTTTCCTGCACGGCAGCCATTTCGTTCTCCAATCTCGCCGGATACAAGGTCCGGCAGCTTGTAGCGTATGGGCAGTTGACTTGCCCCGGGCAAAATCCTTTGCCCTGATGTAGGAGGCCAAAAGGAACTTTTCAGCCCGATTGGCAAGCGGAAATTTGTGTTTCCGCAAGTTTATGAGGCGGTCAAGCCGCCTCGCCCGCCGACCTGCGCCGGCAGGCTATCTTCGCGAAGGCGGCAATCGCCCTATCGATATCCTCTTCCGTTGTGGAAAAGCCGAGCGAGATGCGCAGCGCCCCCAGCTTGGCGTCGCGCCCCATCGCCGTCAGCACATGGCTTTCGCCGACCTTGCCGGATGAGCAAGCAGAGCCCGCCGAAAGGGCAACGCCTTCAAGATCGAAAGCGATCTGCCCGGTCTCCGCCTTCAGGCAAGGGAGCGTGAAGAAAATCGTGTTGGCGACCCTCGGACCACCGGCGCCATGGATGATGACATCGGGCGCGGTAGCGTGCATGCCGGCTTCCAGCCTGTCGCGCAGCGCAGCAATCGCAGCGTTCCGTTCCTCAAGATCCTGAAGCACGGCTTCCGCCGCAGCTCCGAAGCCAATCAGCGCCAGCGAATTCTGTGTCCCCGACCGGTGACCCTTCTCCTGCCCGCCACCGCGGATCAACGCCTTCGGCATCAGCGCCTCGCCGCGCGCGATCAGTGCACCCGCCCCCTTCGGTCCACCGATCTTGTGAGAGGAGACGATGATGAAATCCGCGCCGATGCGCTCGATCTCGATCGGCAGACGACCGGCCGCCTGCACGGCGTCGACCACAAAGAGACCACCGTGCGCCCGCACAATCCTGGCCGCTTCTTCGACCGGCTGGACAATGCCCGTCTCGTTGTTGACGAACATGATCGCGACCATCGGGAGGCCTGTCGATGTGTCATGGGCATCGAGCAATGCGGCCAGCGCTTGCAGATCGACGATACCGGCGTCCGTCACCGGGATCTCGGTCGTGCGGTCCTTCGGGAATCGGCCTCCCTCTCGTACAGCCAGGTGCTCGACGGCGGAAAAATAGAGATGGCCGAGCTGAAGCGGCGTGCGGCCCATGCGAAAATCCGGCGTCAGCACCAAGTTGGCGGCCTCCGTCGCGCCGCTGGTGAAGATCACATTGCCCGGATCGGTGCCGGCAAGAGCGGCCACCTTGCGCCGTGCGCCTTCGATGGCGGCGCGGGCGGCGCGGCCCTCCCCATGCACGCTGTTCGGATTGCCGAATATGTCAATGGCGCGCATGATCGCCTCGCGTGCTGCGGGATGCAGCGGCGCTGTGGCGTTCCAGTCGAGATAAAGGCGTGGCGGCGCCATGATCTTCAGTCCTGCGCTTGACGAGCTTGCTTCAGCATCCGCGGTGCATTTTTCTTGAAATTTCCGCCGGGCTTGCCTTATGACACGTTCCACGAAGCGTGGATCGCCATGCAAGTTTCGAATTGTTCTAAACTGCGTTTTAGAAAAGCTGACAACGTTAGTCAAGTCATGTTGTCGTCCAACGCAGCGCGAACGCGAAATAAAACCCGGAGTACCAATGCCCGAAGTAATTTTCAACGGCCCAGCCGGCCGTCTTGAAGGCCGCTACCAGCCCTCCAAGGAAAAAAGCGCGCCCATCGCGCTCATCCTGCACCCGCATCCGCAGTTCGGCGGCACGATGAACAATCAGATCGTCTACCAGCTCTTCTACATGTTCCAGAAGCGCGGGTTCACGACGCTGCGCTTCAACTTCCGGGGCATCGGCCGCAGCCAGGGCGAATTCGATCATGGCGCCGGCGAATTGTCGGATGCCGCCTCCGCGCTCGACTGGGTGCAGAGCCTGCACCCCGATTCCAAGACCTGCTGGGTCGCCGGCTATTCCTTCGGCGCCTGGATCGGCATGCAGCTTCTGATGCGCCGGCCGGAAATCGAGGGCTTCATGTCGATCGCCCCGCAGCCGAATACCTACGACTTCTCCTTCCTGGCGCCCTGCCCCTCTTCCGGCCTGATCATCAACGGCGAGGCCGACAAGGTGGCGCCGGAAAAGGATGTCAATGGTCTGGTCGAAAAACTGAAGACCCAGAAGGGCATCCTCATCACCCATCGCACGGTCGCCAACGCCAACCACTTCTTCAACGGTCAGGTGGAGACGCTGATGAGCGAATGCGAGGATTATCTCGACCGTCGCCTCAATGGCGAGCTGGTGCCAGAGCCGGCGGCCAAGCGGATCCGCTGACCGGCAGAGCACCGACGTCTGCCACCGCCATCGTCACGACGCACTGGGGTTCTTTCGCCTGTCACGGCGTTGCCAGCACGCCGCCGCTGACGGGAGCCGCAACTCCCGTCGTGCCGGGAAAGGTCAGCGGCAGCCCGTCCAGCGAGCGTACGGCGAGATAAGCCCAGGCTTCGGCCTCCATCGCATCGCCGTCGAAGCCCGCGGCCTCGGCGCTCAACACTCTCGATCCCTCGGCCATCGCCGAGAGCTCGGCCATCAAGGTGCCGTTCAGCCGTCCGCCGCCGCAGACGATATAGGCCGAGGGACGCTCGGGCAGGAATCCGGCGGATTTGACGATCGATGCTGCGGCGACATGCGCAAGCGTCCTGGCGCCGTCTTCGAGGCTCGCCTCATCAGGCCGAAGCGGCGCGAAATCGCCGCGATCGAGCGACCGACGGATATTGCCGCGGAAGAACGGGCTGTCCAGATACCGCTCGGCCAAGGCGGGGACGACCTTGCCGCGCCCGCCGATCTCCCCGCCGGGATCATAGGGTCTGCCGGTCCGCATCTCTATCCATTGGTCGATCAGCGTATTGCCCGGGCCGCTGTCGAAGGCGGCAATCCGGCCGTCAGCGTCGATATAGGTGAGGTTGGAGATGCCGCCGATATTGACGAAGCACACCGCCTCTCCCGCCTGCTGCAGTTTTCCCGCCAGTGCTGCGTGATAGGCCGGCACCAGCGGCGCACCCTGCCCGCCATGCACCATGTCGTTGGCACGCATGTCGTAGACCACTGATAGGCCCGTCCGGCGCGCCAATTCCCGGCCGTCGCCGATCTGGATCGTCAGCCCGTCGTCAGGACGATGCAGCACCGTCTGACCGTGAAAGCCGAGGACATCGACGGCACCGGCTGAGAGCCTGTAACGCTCCAGAAATGCCGTAACGGCAAGAGCATGCCGTTCGGTCAGCTCGAGTTCGATTTCGCGGAGTTCCGCGGGCCGCTCGCGCCGGTTGGTCAGCGGCCGCGCCAGTTCCAGCGCCCGTTTGAGCCGGCCGCGAAAATCGGCCTCATAGGGCGCGCCGAGGAAGGGCCCGCGCTCGATGAAGCCGCGGCCGTCGGTCCTGATGAGCGCGACATCGATTCCATCCATTGACGTGCCGCTCATCAGTCCAATCGCGGTTCTGACCACATCCATGAGGCTTGTCTCCCATGCGATTCCCGGATGCACTTTTGTAAAAACAGTGCTAAACGCGCCGCGACAGATCAACAACAACGAAGTTGCGTGAAGCCCGGTGGGCGCAGCGCAGGCACGAAGAGACGAAAGCCATGTCCGAGTTCAAGTCCGATTTCCTCCGCACGCTGAAAGAGCGCGGCTTCATTCATCAGGTTTCCGATGAAAGCGGCCTCGACGACCTGTTCGCGAAGGAGGTCGTGACGGCCTATGTCGGCTACGACGCAACGGCGACGAGCCTGCATATCGGCAATTTGATCTCCGCCACCATGCTCCACTGGCTGCAGGAGACCGGCCACCGGCCGATTGCGCTGATGGGCGGCGGCACCTCGATGGTCGGCGATCCCTCCTTCCGTGACGAGCAGCGCAAGCTTCTGACGCCGGAGGCGATCTCCGCCAACATCGAGGGCATCAAGAAGATATTCTCGCGCATTCTGCGCTTCGGAGACGGCCCGACCGATGCCCTCATGGTCAATAATGCCGACTGGCTGATGAAGCTCAACTATGTCGAATTCCTGCGCGATGTCGGCCGGCATTTCTCGGTCAACCGCATGCTCTCCTTCGACAGCGTCAAGCTGCGCCTCGACCGCGAGCAGTCGCTCTCCTTCCTCGAGTTCAACTACATGATCATGCAGGGCTACGACTTCGTCGAGCTCAACCGCCGCTACGGCTGCCGCCTGCAGATGGGCGGTTCGGATCAGTGGGGCAACATCATCAACGGCGTCGATCTCGGCCATCGCATGGGGACGCCGCAGCTCTACGCGCTGACGACGCCGCTTCTGACCACGAGCTCCGGCGCCAAAATGGGCAAAACCGCCTCCGGCGCCGTCTGGCTGAACGAGGATGTCTTCAGCCCCTATGATTTCTGGCAGTATTGGCGCAACACCGAGGATGCCGATGTCGGCCGCTTCCTGAAGATCTTCACCCGCCTGCCGCTCACCGAGATCGCCAGGCTCGAGGCCCTTGGCGGCGCCGAAATCAACGAGGCGAAGAAGATTCTCGCCACGGAAGCGACCGCGATCGTCCACGGTCGCGAGGCGGCCGAAGCGTCCGCCGAAACGGCCCGCACCACCTTCGAGGAAGGCCGCGTCGCCGAAAACTTGCCTTCGGTCGAGATCCCGGCCACCGAACTCGACGGCGGCATCGGCCTGCTCTCGCTGATGGTCCGCGCCGGCCTTGCCGGTTCCAACGGCGAGGCCCGCCGCCACGTCCAGGGGGGCGCAGTGCGCATCAATGACGAGGCTGTCAGCGACGAACGCCGCCTGATCGGCAGCGGCGAAATCACCTCCGACGGCGTCATCAAGCTCTCCCTCGGCAAGAAGAAGCACATCCTGATCCGCCGCGCGGCCTAGGTTGCTTCAAACCGAACGGATCTTTGAAGCCGGCGCCCCGCGCCGGCCTTTCCTTTTGAACGTGATCAGTCAGCTCGCCAGCCGTATTCCGCGTCCTTTTGTTTCGTCTCGCGAAAGAGCGATCCGGGCGGATTGACGTCCGAAGTGGGCCTTACGCGCGACCACCAGCTGATCGAGAAGATCGGCGGCGTCATCTTTGCGTCGAGGGGAACCAGCAGCACATGCTCAGAGGGGGTGCTCTTCACCGGCTTCAGCCGTCCGCCTTTTTCTGCAGAATTCGAGGCCTCGCCAACTGTCACGGCCATCATGGTGGCCGATAGGAAAGAGACCGTCCGAGCGCACTGCATGGCATCCTCCGACATTGCACCGATCGCTGTTGCAGCTGGCACCCACATTACATCAGAATTATCTAAAATAAGCAAAGCATCAATGACCAGCCTGTCGCTATAGGTCGGAATTATCCAACTGGCCGCGCACAATATCGCCTTGCGGAACATTTTCCGCCCGACGGGATTTGCGACCAGATGCATTTGGAGCGCCGGCATGATCAACGACCTCTGGTATAAGAACGCCGTCATCTACTGCCTGTCCGTCGAGACCTTCATGGATGCGAACGGCGATGGCGTCGGTGATTTTCAGGGCCTGATGCGCCGTCTCGACTATCTCTCCGGCCTCGGCGTGACGGCAATCTGGCTCATGCCGTTCCAGACTTCGCCCGGTCGCGACGATGGCTACGACGTCTCGGATTACTATAATGTCGACCCGCGGTATGGCTCGCTCGGCGATTTCGTCGAATTCACCCATGGTGCCAAACAGCGGGGCATACGGGTGTTGATCGATCTGGTGATCAATCACACCTCCAAGGATCATCCCTGGTTCGAAGACGCCAGGAGCGATCCGCATTCACGCTATCGCGATTGGTACGTCTGGTCAGACAAAAAGCCTGCAAACTCAGATCAGGGCATGGTCTTCCCGGGCGTCCAGAAGACGACCTGGACCTATGACGAAAGAGCCAAGGCCTATTATTTCCACCGCTTTTACGATCATCAGCCCGATCTCAACACGTCCAATCCCGAAGTGCAGGCCGAGATACTCAAGATCATGGGCTTCTGGATCCAGCTCGGCGTCTCGGGCTTCCGGATGGACGCCGCCCCCTTCATCATCGCCACCAAGGGCGCCGAGGTCACCAAGCCGGTCGAGCAGTTCGAAATGCTGAGGAAATTTCGCGAATTCCTGCAATGGCGCATGGGAGATTCCATCGTGCTGGCGGAGGCCAATATCCTGCCGAAGGACAATTTCGAATATTTCGGCGACGATGGCGACCGCATGCAGATGATGTTCAATTTCCAGGTCAATCAGACGCTGTTTTATGCTCTCGCCACGGCCGACACGCGGCCTCTGAAGAAAGCGATGGAGGCCACGAAGCCGCGCCCGGCGACCGCGCAATGGGGGCTGTTCCTTCGCAACCACGATGAACTTGATCTCGGTCGCCTGACGGATAAGCAGCGCGACGCGGTATTCGCCGCGTTTGGACCCGAGAAGGGCATGCAGCTTTATGACAGGGGCATTCGCCGGCGCCTGGCACCCATGCTCGGCGGCGACCGTCGCAGGATCGAGTTGGCCTACAGCCTGCTGTTCTCGCTGCCCGGAACGCCGGTCATCCGCTACGGCGATGAAATCGGCATGGGCGATGATTTGTGCCTGCCGGAGCGCAATTGCGCGCGCACCCCGATGCAATGGTCGAGGGAACCGGAAGGCGGTTTCACCAAAAGCGCGAAGCCCGTTTCGCCCGTTATCAAAGACGGCCCCTACGGCTTCGAACATATCAACGTCGCCGTCCAGCGGCGCGACCCCAATTCGCTCTTGAACTGGACCGAGCGGATGATCCGGATGCGCAAGGAGGCTCCCGAGATCGGTTGGGGCGATTTCTCAGCGGTCGACACAGGTGACGACGGCGTCCTGGCGCTGCGTTATGACTGGCGCGGCAATTCGGTGCTGATCCTGCACAACCTGCATCCGCACCCGATGGAAGTGACCTTCGATCCTAATGTTGGTGAACTCGGGCGATCGCTGATCGATATTGCCGATGGGGCAAGTAGCGAAGCCGACGACAAGGGGCGCCATACGGTCATGCTCGATGCCTATGGCTACCGCTGGTATCGGGTCGGCGGCCTCGACTATCTCCTCAGGCGGAAGGATATTTAATCTTGCTTTCCCTCACTGGAATTCGAAAATCTGCCGGAAGACTCCCGGCGCAATGATCGACAGCGGATTGATCTGCAGGTTCGGCTGGTCGAACTTGCCGGTGAGCTTGAAGGTGATGCCGATCAGACCGCGGTCGCTGCCATTTCCGAGGATGACGCCGATCAGAGGCAGTTCGGCAAAGAGGCGATTGAGGCCGTAGGCCGGCATGAAGGTGCCGGTCATATCCATATTGCCTCGGCGGTCGCGGACCACGCCCTGGAAGGTCGCGCCGATCTGGTCGCCGCGCAGCACGCCGTTCTCGATACCGACCATGCCGTTGCGCGAGACGATGCGGGCAAAGCCGCGCTGGAAGCGTTGCGACGAGGTATCGATGTCGCGTTTGACCGCCTCATTGAGGCTGCGCTGCTCGTTGCCGACAGGTGTTGAGACGATGGAACGCAGGCGCTGTTCGTTGACGATCGAGAAGCGGCGCACATCGAGCGAGCCGTCCCATCCGCCCTGCGGCGAAAGCCGGATCGCCAGGTTGAGCAGGCCGCCCTGCATGTGCTGATAGAGATCGGCAAAACGTGACACCGCACCGGCATCGCCGCTGGTGATATTGATGACACCGCCGTCCTTCATCTGGCTGACAACGGCCTCGCCGCTGTCCGTGATGCCGGAAAAATTCAGCGTCTGCAGCTTGTCGCCGCGCAGCGACACCTGCGCCTGGAAATTGCCGACCTTCTCATCGTTGAAGCCGACGACATTTTTCAGTCTGGCGCGCACCGACACGCCGGTGTTGTCGTTGTCGCCGTCCTCGCCGCCCTCCGAGCCCGATTTCAATCGCGCGATGACGGGCCGCGCATCGGCGCTGTCGCCCGAAACGGAGACGTCGAAATTACCCTTGCTGCGCTTGACCGACAGAGCGAAATCGTCGAGCGAGGAGAGCCGAACGCTGTCGAAATCCGCGGAGAGAAGGCCGGCCTTACCGACAACAAGCGATCCGCTGGCACCGAAGCCGTCGCCCTTCAGCCGGAAATTCTTGATCTCAGTATTCTCGGGCGGGCCGGACATCTCGAATTCCGCGGAGGCGGCAATGCCGCTGCCTTTCGACCAGCCGATCCACGGCAGGTCGAGCATCGATTTGGTGAGGTCGAGCTGAACGTCTTGCCGGTCGTCGTCGATCCGCGTCATCACCATCTTCAGGTTGCCCCTGACGATATCGGAAAGCCCGGGCATCACCTTGCTGCGCTGCTCATCGGAGAGCGTGGCCGTGATCACGCGCTGCCGCTCAACGCCGGACGACGCCTCGACCGGCTCGGTCAGGTCGATGTCGGCGGGAATGCCGTCGATCTCACCCTTGGCGTCGAGCGTAATCTGCTTCGGATCGCCATTCAGCATGCCGCTGACATTGCTGATCGTGCGGCCGGAAAACGGCTTGGCAAGATCGACGTCAGCGAGCTTCATGGCGGCCTTCCACTCAGCCGGCGGCGGGTTTTGTGACGACAGCAGTCCGAAATGCGCCTTCACATTCGCGTCGATGTGCCCCTTGAAATCGTCGGGCGTAAAGCCGGCGCGCTGCAGCACCCGAATCGGCTTGTAGGTCAGGAGCTCGCCTATGGCGTCCGCCGCACCCGATACCGCCAGGTCGATATCGGCCATGAGCGGTTTGTCGTAGGCGGACGGTATGACGAACGTTCCCTGCCCGAGGTCGACGGACCGGCCGGAGGGGAAATAGGACACGCCGCTCTTGATCGAAATCGTTGCAACGGGACCGGTCAGGTCGAAATGCGCCGCCGTATCGCGGACCGGCGGAATGTCGCCGGCAACGTTCATCCGCGCACCGGCAATATCGAAGCCGATGCGGATCTGACTGGCATCGAGCTTCAATCCTTTGCCGCCGGCTGCCTCGTCGAGCCGACCGAAGGGGATGAAGACGGAGATGGCGGCGTCAGTGACGGTGCCGCCAAAGAGATTGCCGTGAACCCATGCGCGCACCTTGGGCGCCATCCAGAACGGCCACAGCTGCTTGATCGCCGTCATCTGCAGCTCTCTGGATTGGCCGGCAAAGCTGATTTCCGGCGATTTGTCGCCGAGCCTGACGTGCAACGCCCCGTAAAGTGCGCCGAGCGGGCTGGAGACGGTCATGTTGGGAAACAGGAATTCCCGGCCGGCGACCAGATAGCGTCCGGTCGCCTGGATGTCGAAAGCAACAGGCTGTTCGCCGGAGCTGCTCGGGGCGGCGGTGCCGCCGCTGACGAGCAGATCGATACCGAAGCCCTTGCCGGCTTTGGGATCGAGTTTGTCGAGATCGATCAGCGCGCCGTTAAGGGGCAGTATGGTCGCGCCAAACCGGGCGTTCGACCGAGCGATCTCCAGCGTCTGCTTGGCGAAATCGTAGGTGAGGTTGATTTGCCCGCCCGACAGTTCCTGCGGATCGCCGTCCGCATAGATCAGACCGGGATCGACGTCGATCGTCGCCGCGAGCGCCGGCTCGACGCCATCGCGCGCCCTGGTCGCCGACACGGTCAGATCGGCAAAGGCACTGAGCCCCTGCCGTATCGCACCCTGATCGTTGCGTTTCAGCGCAAATGGCGTCAGGTCCGCATGCTCGAGCGTCGCCACCACCTTCGACACCTGGCCGTTTTCCTTCTCGGCCAGCACGTCGAGTTCCGCCACCTCGCCGTTGAGCGCAACTTCGCCTCTCAATTGCAGCGAGGATGGCCCGGCATGAGCGAACACCAGATTGTCGACGACGAGCGACAGCGGGCCATTCGCCGTATCGGCAAGCTTGATGTCAATGCCGGAGATGCGCACGGAATTCGTCGAGCCGCGCGTCACGATGCTGTCGAACATGTCGAGTTGCTCGAAGATCGTCTCCATCGCCGCCGGCATGGCGTCGATGCGCAGATCGTCAAGCTTGACCGGGTTGCCGGAGGGCAGAAGCGCGGTGTCGAGCGCGATATCCTCCGCTTCGATATCCGCGACGGCGATACGGCCGCGGAAAAGCTGCAGCGGATCGAGGCCCAGGCGCACCGAACCCGTCGTCGACAGGTGCTGGCCGCTTTTCTGGTCGATCATGTTGACGTTGCGCGCTTCCAGCGCCAGCCGGAAGTCGGAGGTGAAACGGATAACGGTGGAGCCGACTTCGGCGCGGTAACGCGGTCCCGCCACGCCATCAAGCGCCGCCTGCGCCTGCTGAGACAGCGGCTTGTCGAACATGCCGCTTTCGATGGTGAACACGATGGCAGCAATGATGAGGAGAATCAGTGCGAGAAAAACTGACGTCAGCTTCGCCGTCCGGCGCATCGGCGAACGCGGCGGCGGGCAATGAACGATGATCGGATCCTCGGCCTGAGCGGACGGCAAGCGGTCCAGCGCAACGATATCCTTCTTGCGAAACGTGACCTTTTCGCCGCGGATGGCTGACATGCGCCTTCGGGCTCTCCCATAAATCGAAGAATTGAACCCGGCCATGCTGGACGGGTTTCCGTCCACTATATAATTCGGGGACGGAGAGTGTCATCCATAAACCCGGCAAAAGAAAGGTTTTCCCAATGGCGGTTCCCGGCATCGGTGCCCTGGCCCCCGACTTCAATCTCCCCCGCGATGGCGGCGGCCGTGTGTCGCTTTCGGATTTTCACGGCAGGCCGCTCGTTATCTTCTTCTACCCCAAGGACGACACGACGGGCTGCACGGCCGAATCGCTGGCTTTCACAGCGCTGGCGCCGGAGTTTGAAGCAGCAGGTGCTGCCGTTGTCGGCATGTCGCCCGATTCGGCAGCCTGCCATGACAAGTTCATCAAAAAGCATCGTCTTTCGGTCGCGCTCGCCTCGGATGAGGACAAGACGACGCTGCAGGCCTATGGCGTCTGGAAGGAAAAGAGCATGTACGGCCGCAACTTCATGGGCGTCGAACGCACGACTTTCCTTATCCGCCAGGATGGCACGATCGCGACAATCTGGCAGAAGGTGAAAGTACAGGGCCATGCCGAGACCGTCCTCGAGGCCGTCAGGAATCTGGCCGCGTGACCGGTGATCTCGCGATAAGCTCGCTGCGCGGCGGCGCTATCGACGCCATCCGCTCGGCCGACCTCGACCGCAAGACCGCCCTTGCGCAGGAAAGCGCCACCCGCTGGTTCGCCCGCCGGGTGTCGCTGCGATCACCGCTCGACGGAGCCCTGCCGGAGAGGCCTGGCCGGCCCGAGAGACCGGTGCTGACACCGCCGACCCACGTGGAGAAACGCTCGCTGCACACGCTGAAAGGCCGCATTGCCCTCCTCCATGCCATCGCCCATATCGAGCTCAACGCCGTCGATCTCGCGCTCGATATCGTCGCGCGATTCGCGACTGAGCCGGTGCCGAATTCCTTCTTCGACGGCTGGATGCAGGTCGCCTTCGAGGAGGCGAAGCATTTCCGCATCGTGCGCGCCCGCCTCAACGATCTCGGCGCCGATTACGGCGATCTTCCCGCCCATGACGGGCTGTGGCAGGCGGCCCATTCGACACGCAACGACCTGACGGCAAGGCTCGCCGTCGTGCCACTGATTCTCGAAGCCCGCGGTCTCGACGTCACGCCATCGCTGCAGGCGAAGATGCGTGAGACCGGCGATCTCGAAAGCGCTGCGGTGCTTGATGTCATCTACAACGACGAGAAAAGTCACGTCGCCGTCGGCGCCAAATGGTTTCGCTTCCTCTGTGCGCGGGAGAAGCGCGATCCGGCGAAGGCCTTTCAGGAACTGGTGCGCGCCAATTTCCGCGGGCCGCTGAAGCCGCCTTTCAACGATCTCGCCCGCGCCGAGGCCGGGCTGACGCCATCCTTCTACCGCTCCCTGGCATCGATCAGCCATGCGTGAGAACATTCCGGTGAGGACGCTGTAGCACCTGGAATTGATGCACCATTTCGACCCGCATAACGGCAGAGTAAGCGTTCATTAACCATAAACGTGTCTAATTTTCCGAAAGAGGCGTGGAGCATCAATCGGGAGAGCCTGCGTGAACGGCGGACATCAGCACCGGGTATTCGGCAGGCGGGCGCAGGAGCATATTCTCATCCTGGCAAGCGGTGACAAGGTCCGCCACATGACGGTCCGGCCGTGGATGGCCGCCCTCGCATTCTGCTTCGTCGGCGTCTTTTCCATCGGCTATCTCCTGGCGACCTCCTATCTCGTGCTGCGCGACGACCTGATCGGCGCCACCATGGCGCGCCAGGCCCGCATGCAGCACGACTATGAGGACCGCATCGCCGCCCTTCGCGCCCAGGTCGATCGCATCACCTCCCGCCAGCTTCTCGATCAGCAGGTGGTGGAAGACAAGGTCGACAAGCTGATGGAGCAGCAGATGGCGCTCACCTCTCGCCACGGCAAGCTCGACAACCTGCTCGACCGTGCCGAAAGCTCCGGGCTCACGGACAAGGACAGCGCGCCGTCTTCGCCTGCGCAATCCTATGCCCCCGCCATCAAGGACAAGCGCGCTTCGCTCGGCGAAAGCGGCATCGAGGCGATCGAGAAACAGCTGGCAGGCGGCGCACCAGCCGACGCCACTCCCGACAATACGACCCTCGCCTACGTCCCGGCCACCGAGACGGTCGGCGACCGCGCCGACCGCATCTTCTCCAAGGTGACGCTGTCGCTGAAGGATGTCGAACAGGACCAGCGCAACCGCGTCGAGCAGCTGACGAGCGACGCCGGCAACGCTGCCAACGCCATCGAGAGCGTGCTGACCCGGTTCAAGATCGCCATGCCCGAGACCGCAGCCAAGCAGGACTTGGATGACAGCGCCGTCGGCGGCCCCTATGTCGAGCCGGAGAGCAATGACGATTTCAACAATTCGCTGATCGCTCTCGACGGCGCACTGACACGGCTCGAAGCTGTACGCAGCACCGCCGAATCCCTGCCCTTCCGCAACCCCGCCGTCGGCAAGGAAATGACCAGCCCCTTCGGCAACCGCCGGGACCCTTTCCTCGGCCGCCTGGCGCTGCATTCCGGCATAGACTTCCGCTTTTCGCCGGGCGAAAAGATCCGCCCGACGGCGCCGGGCAAGGTGATATCAGCCGGCTGGACAGGCGGTTACGGAAATATGGTCGAGATCGATCACGGCAACGGCATCTCGACGCGTTACGGCCACATGTCCCAGGTCCTGGTCACGGCCGGCGATACTGTCGACCGCAACGACGTCATCGGCCTTGCCGGCAGCACCGGCCGCTCGACTGGCACGCATCTGCATTATGAAGTGCGCCAGAACGGCCATGCGGTCGATCCAGTATATTTCATGAATGCAGGCCTTAAACTCGCCACCTATATCAAGTAATACCCGCCTGGTAACCAAAGCTTCACTCTGCACGGGGTGCGGCCTTTGTATTTCTTGACTTGCCGGCCATTCGGGGCTATGTCGCGCTGCATTGCGGCATGCAATCCCGCCGACTCGTTCAGAGCTCGGCCGAACCGGAACGGAAACTGTTTTCCCTTTGACGACATTCGCTGACCTTGGCTTGAGCCAAAAAGTGCTATCCGCTGTCACAGACGCGGGCTATACGATCCCCACACCTATCCAGGCGGGGGCTATTCCCTTTGCGCTCGAGCGTCGCGACATTTGCGGCATCGCGCAGACGGGCACCGGCAAAACGGCATCTTTTGTCCTGCCGATGCTGTCGCTTCTTGAAAAGGGCCGCGCCCGCGCCCGCATGCCCCGCACGCTGATCCTCGAGCCGACGCGCGAACTCGCCGCCCAGGTTGCCGAGAATTTCGAGAAATACGGCAAGAACCACCGCCTCAACGTCGCCCTCCTGATCGGCGGCGTTTCCTTCGAGGACCAGGATCGCAAGCTCGAGCGCGGCGCCGACGTTCTGATCTGCACGCCCGGCCGCCTGCTCGACCATTTCGAGCGCGGCAAGCTCTTGATGAGCGGCGTCGAAATCCTCGTCATCGACGAAGCCGACCGCATGCTCGACATGGGCTTCATTCCCGATATCGAGCGCATCGCCAAGCTCATCCCCTTCACCCGCCAGACGCTGTTCTTCTCGGCGACCATGCCGCCGGAGATCCAGAAGCTGGCCGACCGGTTCCTGCAGAACCCGGAGCGCATCGAAGTGGCAAAGCCCGCTTCGGCCGCAAAGACCGTGACGCAGCGCTTCGTCGCCTCGCACAGCAAGGATTACGAGAAACGCGCGGTTCTGCGTGAACTCGTCCGTGCACAGACTGAGCTCAAGAACGCCATCATCTTCTGCAACCGCAAGAAGGATGTCGCCGATCTCTTCCGTTCGCTCGAACGCCACGGCTTCAACGTCGGGGCGTTGCATGGCGACATGGACCAGCGTTCCCGCACGACGATGCTGCAGAATTTCCGTGACGGCAACCTCCAGCTGTTGGTGGCCTCCGACGTTGCCGCCCGCGGTCTCGACATTCCCGATGTCAGCCATGTCTTCAATTTCGACGTGCCGATCCACTCCGAGGACTATGTCCACCGGATCGGCCGCACCGGCCGCGCCGGCCGCTCCGGTGCCGCCTTCACTCTCGTCACCAAGCGCGACACGAAATTCGTCGACGCGATCGAGAAGCTGATCGGCGAAAATGTCGAATGGTTGAATGGCGACCTGAACTCGCTGCCACCGGCGGAAGAAGGCAAGGACAGCGACCGTCCGCGCCGCAACGGACGCGAACGTGGCGACAAGGATCGCGGGCGCGGACGCGGCAGGCACAGTGCTGCGAGTCATAAATCTGATAACGACATACAGGATAGTGACGTCCAAGTGATCGCAGCAGCACCAGCAAAGGCCGAAGTCGTGAAGAACGAGCGCAAAGCAGAGCAGAAGCCGCAAAACAATGCGCGCAACAATCGGCCCTATCCGGCAAATGACGACAGCCGCGATCGCCGCCGTCATCGCGATCACGACGACGGGCCGACCCCGGTCGGTTTCGGCGACGATATCCCCGCCTTCATGCTGATCGCCGGCAGCGCCAAGGTCTGAGCATCCCATGGGTAGGCCTGGCGTCGACTTCCCGGGCCTTGGGGTAGGTTTGGTGATTCTGCGCCAGGGCAGGATCCTTCTCTATAGGCGCATACGCCCGCCTGAAGCCGGCTACTGGAACATCGTCGGCGGCAAGGTCGATCACATGGAGCCGGCTGAAGAAGCTGCGCGCCGCGAGGCCGAAGAAGAAACCGGCCTCACGATCGGCGGGATTGAGCGCATCGGCATGACCGAACAAATCATCGATGCCGACCGCCAGCACTGGATCTCCATCCTGTATCTCGCGCGCGACGTCGATGGCGAGCCGCAATTGACCGAGCCGGACAAGCTTTCGGATTTCGGCTGGTTTCCCTTGACTGATTTGCCCGAGCCGCTGTCAGCCTTCACCAAGGCGGCGATCGCTGCCTTGCCGCCAGGCTTGAGCTTTCCGGGTTAGATTGAAGCATTCTGCCGGAGCACGGAAAAGCTCTAGCCCGCTCAACCTTCGGCGCGAAGCGCCGCCTCATAGGCAAGCCGCACCCACTTCGCCATCAGATCGGGATCGTCGTAGGCTTCTTCGGGGATTGACCAGTAGGGCATTTTCACCGGCTTGCCCTTCTTGCCTTCATAGGCCCATTGCGTGGCGCCGGCGGCAGCAAATTCCGGAGCGCTCGTCTCATCGGCTTTCAGCAGCATCTCGTCGCGCACTTCGACGGCAACGATGCGCCCGAGATGATAAATGCCCTTGCCGCCAAACATGCGCTTGATCGTGACGGGGCCGAGCCCCTGAAACATTTCCTCGATCCCGGCATTATCCATTCTCTGTTTCCTCGCATACCTGCCAGCCGGATTACAGCGTGTGATAATCCCGGTTCATATAGATGAGCGCCGGGTGCTTCTCGCTGAAGCGGACGGCGGCAACCTCACCAAAGATGACATTGTGCGTCGGCATTTCCTTGATGTCGGTCACCCGGCAATCGAAGGCGGCAAGCGCATCGGCAAGAACGGGCGCGCCGGTGACGAGCGTGTCGAAACGGGCGCTGGCGAAGCGCTCGTCATTGGCAATCGCGGTGCGCCCGGAGAAAGCGTCGGCGACGGCCTGATGGTGGGCGCCGAGCGTGTTGAGCACGAAGATGCCGCTGCGGAAAAAGATCTCGTTTTTCGGATTGGTGTTGTTGAGGCAGATCAGCACCGAAGCCGGATTGTCCGAGACCGAGCAGGCGGCAGTGATGGTGACGCCGCGGCGCAGACCTTCCATCGCCGTCGTCACGAGCTGCACATGACCGGCATAACGGCTCATGGCATCGCGATAAAGGCCGGGATCGATATGCTGTCTGTTCAACACCTGCTTCTCCCATGCACGTTCATCTGCCTGGATCATCTTGCTAGAGCATATCGCCGAAAAGCGTGCGGCGGTTTTGCGACAACGACATGCGTAAAAACAAAGACGTAAAGCTCGAGGAGCGAATCTGAAAGATCGCCATGCGCTTTATCGCGCCAATATGGCGAGCATCGGTTACCTTTTCTACAATAGGACCGGTGAAAAGCGCTGGGTTCCGCTTGTTTTTCTTTGACGATTGCGGCCTTGCGGATAAAAGGGCATGGACGATGGCTAGGGATCTTCGCCTTTCATGATCAACCTGCGTGGCATAGCAGCCTTTCTGACGCTGCTCGGAACGGCGGCGCAAGGCCATGCGGCCGGTGTGACGATCGGCGTCGTCGCCCCGCAGGGCGGGCCGCTCGGCCTGCTAGGCGCGCAGATCGCCGCCGGCGCCGGTTTCGAGATCCAGCAATCCGGCAATACGCTCGTCGCCGTCAACGAGACCTGCGAGGACAATAGCGGCGCGGCGGTTGCCGATGCGCTCGTCAGTGCCAGGGTGCAGATTGCCGTCGGTTTTCTCTGCAGTGAGACGCTGGAGGGCGCACTGCCGAAGCTGAAGGACGCCAATATTCCGGCGATCACCGTTTCGGCGCGTTCGCGCATCCTGATGGAGGATGCGCTGAAAAACGGCTGGCCACTCTTCCGCTTGGCACCTGCCGATGGCACTGAGGCGGCAAAGATCATCGAGGTGATCCTCAAGGACTGGGCCGCCGACCCGATCGCGCTGATCGAGGACGGCACCATTCATGGCCGCGAACTGACGGAAGCCGTGCGCAATGCGCTCGAGCAGAACGGCCTGAAGCCGGTTTTCACCGATACCTACCGGCCGGGACAGGAGCAGCAGATCGCCCTCGTGCGCCGACTGAAACGGGCCGGCGCCACCAGGGTCTTCGTCGGCGGCGATCGCAACGATGTCGCCGTCATCGCCCGCGACGCCAAGGCGGAAAACATTCCGCTGTCGATCCTCGGCGGCGATGCCATGCGCGCCGCCGATCAGCCGCTGCCTCTCACTCCCGGCGTGCGTGCGGTCGCCCTACCCGAATATGCGCTTTCGCCCGAAGGCGCGCCGGCGGCCGACGCGCTGCGCGCCAAGGGCACCGAGCCGGAAGGTTATGTCCTGCCATCCCTGGCGGCCGCGCTGATTGCCGGTCGGGCGGCCGAAGCCGCCGCTGCCGCCGGCAAGCCGCCGCGGGAAACCCTTGTCGGCGCTACTTTCCAGACACCGATCGGCGCCGTCGCCTTCACCGGCGCGCATGAACTTTCGCAAAACCCCTACCGCCTGCTTGAATGGCGGGGCAATGGCTTTTTTCCACCTGCTGCGCCGACGCAATGAGCGGCCGCCAGCACTGAATTCCGGCGCCGTGCGCAGATGGCGCCCCTACGGGAGTAAGACTTGATGAAGCTGCCCATTCGCATTGCCCCTTCGATCCTCGCGGCGGATTTCGCCAGGCTCGGCGAGGAGGTGCGCGACGTCACGGCCGCCGGCGCCGACTGGATCCACCTCGACGTGATGGATGGACATTTCGTGCCGAACATCTCCTTCGGTCCCGATGTCATCAAGTCGCTGCGTTCCTACACACCAGCCACTTTCGACTGCCATCTGATGATCTCTCCGGTCGATGACTATCTCGAAGCCTTCGCCAAGGCCGGCTGCGACCGCATCACCGTCCATGCCGAATCCGGGCCACATCTGCACCGCTCGCTGCAGACGATCCGCAATCTCGGTAAGAAGGTCGGCGTGACGATCAATCCGGCGACGCCGCTGAGCGCCATCGAGAACGTGCTCGACGACGTCGACCTCATCCTCATCATGTCGGTCAATCCCGGTTTCGGCGGACAGAAATTCATTCCCGCGATGACGGCCAAGATCGCCGCGGCAAGGTCTCTGATCGGTGACCGGCCGATCGAACTCGAGGTTGACGGCGGCGTCACCGTGGAAACGGCGCCTGATATCGCGCGCGCCGGCGGCAACGTCCTCGTCGCCGGCTCGGCAATTTTCAAGGGTGGTACGGTCGACAACTATCGCAAGACCGTCGCCGAATTGCGTCAGGCAGCCGAAGGGGCACGTACATGACGAAGCGTCTGATCTTTGGCGGCATGCTAGCAGCAGTCGCCGGCCTGCCTGGCTTGTCACTGGCCGGAGACATTGCCAGCATCCAGCCGATCGGTTTTTCCGCCGACGGCAAGGTTTTCGCATTTCAGGAATTCGGCATCAAGGAGAACAGCAAGACTCCCTATTCGGAAACCTATTTCATCGATACCGACAGCGGCCAATATCTCGAAGGCACCCCCTTTCGTACCGAACTGACGGATAAGAACGCCAATCTTTCCAAGGCCCGACGCCAGAACCTGACGGCGGCGCGCAGCCAGATGGATAAGTACGACCTTCTGACAAATCCGGGTCTGATTGCCGCCTTCAACCCGCCAACCGAGCTCGGCTCGCCCTCGAAGACGCTTCGCTACACCACACTCGCAATCGATGGGCCGCCGAAAACACCCTATACGCTCTCACTCGGCGAGATGCCGGTGCCGACGCCGAAGGAATGCGCGACAGTCGACAAGCGGGTCCTTGGTTTCAGCCTGCAGATGATCGAGAAGGAAGGTGTCCCGAACCGTCAGGCAGCGCGGCAGGCAACGATTGTTCCAGCCGAGCGGACATGCTCGGTCGAATTCAGGATCGGCGGCGCGGTGGTCTACCAGCCGGAAGGCGGAAATCAAATTCACATTGCGCTGGTCCTCGCCTTCGATGCTGAAAGGAACGGACGCTGGATCGCCGTTCCGGTCCATCCCTGAGCATGGATCGCCCCAGGATGGATCGTCTAAGGGCGGCAAAGCCGCCCTCCTCCGATCTCTTTGCCGGCGCATTGCTCTGGGGCGTGCAGATGCTGGCCGCCGCCATGCTCGGCCTTTACCTCCGCAACGGCCTCGAGACGAGCCGGCTCGCCGAGGTGGCGGCACTCTATTTTCTCGGCGGCCTGCTCTCCTGGCCCTTCGCCCTGCCGGTCGCTCGCTTTTGTGCCTTTAACAGGCCACCGGAAGCGCGCTTCGCCGCCTTTTTCGTGACGCTGACGGCAGCCACGATCCTGATGACCGCCTTCCTGTTCGCCATGGAATACCGGATCTTCTATTCGCGCTGGCACGCGCCCTTCGGCAGCATCGCCTGGGCCTTCCAGTTCGTCTTCACCGGCATCAGTGCCGTCTACCAGTTCCTGGTGATCGGCCTTCGCCTTTTCCTGCCGCTCGGCCTCGCCTGCCTTGTCGTCAGCAGCTATCATCTCGCCAAACGCATGCGTTGAGATTACCGCCCGTCTTTGCTAAAGGGGCGCTAGCTCGATGCAGCAATTTCAGCAAAAGTGCCCAGCGGTTTTGCTAGGCAAAGCGCGAAGCGGTTTTGCCGGGAATTGCGTCTTAGACGTTCAAACCTCTCGAAGTGAAGGCAGCCGCCCATGATCCCGCGTTACTCCCGGCCCGAAATGGTCGCCATCTGGTCTCCCGAAACCAAGTTCCGCATCTGGTTCGAAATCGAGGCGCATGCCTGCGACGCGCTAGCCGAACTCGGCGTCATCCCGAAATCGGCGGCAAGGACCATCTGGGAAAAAGGCGGCGCGGCCACCTTCGACGTCGCCCGCATCGACGAGATCGAGGCCGTCACCAAGCATGACGTCATCGCCTTCCTCACCCACCTCGCCGAGATCGTCGGCCCGGATGCGCGCTTCGTCCACCAGGGCATGACCTCGTCCGACGTGCTCGACACCTGCTTCAACGTCCAGCTGGTGCGTGCCACCGACATCCTTATCTCCGATCTCGACCGGCTGCTCGCAGCGCTGAAAACCCGGGCCTTCGAACACAAGGACACGGTCACTATCGGCCGCTCGCACGGCATCCATGCCGAGCCGACCACCTTCGGCGTCAAGCTAGCGCTTGCCTATGCCGAATTCGAGCGCTGCCGCCAGCGCCTCGTCGCCGCCCGCGAGGAAGTCGCGACCTGCGCCATCTCGGGCGCCGTCGGCACCTTCGCCAACATCGATCCGCGCGTCGAGGAACATGTCGCCGAAGCGCTCGGCCTGAAGGCCGAGCCGGTGTCGACCCAGGTCATCCCGCGCGACCGCCACGCCATGTATTTCGCCACCCTCGGCGTCGTCGCCTCCTCGATCGAGCGTCTGGCGACCGAGATCCGCCACCTGCAGCGCACCGAGGTGCTGGAGGCCGAGGAATACTTCTCGCCCGGCCAGAAGGGCTCCTCGGCGATGCCGCACAAGCGTAACCCGGTGCTAACCGAAAACCTCACCGGCCTCGCCCGCATGGTCCGGTCCTACGCCGTGCCGGCCATGGAAAACGTCGCCCTCTGGCACGAGCGCGATATCTCCCATTCCTCGGTCGAACGCATGATCGGTCCCGACGCGACGGTCACCCTCGACTTCGCCCTCTCCCGCCTCGCCGGCGTCATCGAAAAGCTGCTGGTCTACCCGGAGAACATGGAGAAGAACCTCAACAAGTTCCGCGGCCTCGTCCACTCCCAGCGTGTTCTCCTTGCACTGACCCAGGCCGGTGTTTCCCGCGAGGATGCTTACCGCCTCGTCCAGCGCAACGCCATGAAGGTCTGGGAACAGGGCAAGGATTTCCTGGAAGAGCTGCTGGCTGATGCCGAGGTCAGGGCTGCGTTGTCCGAAGAGGATATTCGGGAGAAGTTCGACCTTGGGTATCACACCAAGCATGTCGATACGATCTTCCGCCGCGTCTTCGGCAACGCTTGAGTGGGCTGCAACGATATGACGGCGTCTTTCAGGCGTCGTCAGGCTGTTGACAAACCACTGCGAGACTCGCGACGTCATCCTCGGCCTTGTGCCGAGGAACTGCGCTGACCCAATAAGTGGCTGAAATTCCCGTTAGGAAATTGCAGAGGTAAGATGCTCGGCGCAAGGCCGAGCATGACTGAGGAGATTTTTCCAACAAACTGACGGTCCTTCAGGGCGTCGTTTTCAATTGTGCCTTGTTATTTTTGTGATTGCAGAATGGATGATGGTCAGCTTTTCTCAAGTGGCCGTTGTTTCTGCTTCAATGCTTTGGCATTGGCAGAGCGTTTGCGCGCCTGCGCTTTTTTCGGCGGCGGCGTCGCTTGCGCGATCTCGGTCGTTTGGCAGGCCTCCGTCTGCCCCCGTCCCTTGGCCGCCTTGGCGACCAGTTCGTCCAGATGTTTCAGCTCTTCCTCGTCGAGATTTTCGATGCCGATGAAGCGGTTCTCCGCATGGCTTGTCAGAATGATTTCGTTGAGCTTGGCCTGGATCGCCCGGGTGTCGCGCGTCTGGGCGTTCTGCAGCACGAAGACCATCAGGAAGGTGATGATCGTCGTGCCCGTGTTGATGATGAGCTGCCAGGTTTCCGAATAGTTGAAGAAGGGGCCGAGCACGGCCCAGATGATGACGACGCTCAGGGCCAGGATGAAGATGACGGGCTTACCCGCCCATTCCGATATCTTGGTTGCGAAGCGGGCGAACAGATGCTTCATCGTCACCTCTGAAATCGAAGTCCATGCTAAAAACGCCGTGGCAGGTTCGTATGTTCCCCCGGGACCCCGGTCTGGGCTGAGGTCCCGGGAGAAGCCGTGATCATACGGCTTCGCGAGCGACCAGCTTGCGGTAGAGATGCCAGGTCGCATGGCCGAGGATCGGGATGACGAGCGCGAGCCCGGCAAAGACCGGGATCGTGCCGATGACGAGAAGTGCGGCGACGATCAGGCCCCAGAGCAGTACCGGCACCGGATTGGCGATCGTCGCGCGGATCGAGGTCACGACGGCGGCAACCGCTCCGACGTCACGATCGAGCAGAAGCGGAAAGGTGATGACCGATATGGCCAGCACAACAAGCGCGAAGACAAAACCGATGAGATTGCCCCAGATGATCAGTTGCAGGCCCTCGGCCGTGCCGAAGACCTGGCGGCTGAAATCCGCCATGGTGCGCGGAAACACGTCGCCAAGAAGATTGGTGTACAGCGTCTGCGCCGTCACAAGCCACACGACGAACAGGCCAAAGAGCATCAGCCCGACCGCGATGATCGACGGCAGCGCCGGCGAACGGCGCACCTCGAGCGCATGCGTCCATGAGGTGTCGAGGCCTTCCTCCCGGCGGCGGCTGATCTCATATAGGCCGATCGCCGCGATCGGACCGATCAGCACGAAGCCGGACATCAGCGGAAAGACCATCGGCAGAAGGTTGGCGCCGGAGGTCCACAGCGTCAGGAAGATGCCGGCGATCGGATACATCAGGCACAGGAACACGTAGTGCGAAGGCTTTTCACTGAAATCGTCGAGCCCGCGCTTCAGCGCATCGAAAACATCGGCGATGCCGATGCGGTTGACCACGGGCCAAACAAAATTTTCGCTGGCACCCGTCATGACATGAAATGCCGCCATGGCTTTCTCCTCCTCAGCCGAGACTTGGTCGGCCGCGGACATGCATCGGCGGATAAGCCGATACGAAATCCGCAACCGGCACTGGAGCAACATAACAAACTTCAGCGCCCGTGTCGCTCCCTTGCCGCCCCCTCTTGACATCTTGGTCAAGCCTTCTCACATCGGCGGCACTATGAAAGCCTCAGACGCAGATATTCTCATCATCCCCGGCTACACCAATTCCGGCCCCAGCCATTGGCAGAGCCGCTGGCAGGCGAAGCTCAGCACGGCGCGGCGCGTCGAACAGGCCGAATGGACGAAGCCGGTCCGCGAGGACTGGATCGCCCGCATCGCCGAAGAGGTGAACGCCTCGACCCGCCCGGTCGTGCTCGTCGCCCATTCGCTCGGCGTGCCCTCGGCAATCCATGCCATCCCGCATTTCCGAAAGCGGGTGGCAGGCGCTTTCCTTGTCGCTCCGCCTGAAGTCACCAATCCAGACATTCGCCCCAAGCACCTGATGACCTTCGGCCCCTATCCGCGTGACCCGCTGCCCTTCCCTTCGATCACCGTCGCCAGCCGCAACGATCCGTTCGGCAGCTACGACCATGCTGACGATATCGCCAGCAGTTGGGGTTCCTTCCTCGTCGATGCCGGCGAGGCGGGGCATATCAATGCTGATTCCGGGCATGGCCCGTGGCCCGAAGGAACAATGGTCTTCGCCCAGTTCCTCAGTCGCCTTTCTGCCTGATTTGGAAAACCCGGCCCTCGCCTTTTCAGCGACCGCTTTCTAAGCCTTTCTTAATAGAAAGCCCGCAGACTGCGCCGAGATGAAATCAGCGAGAATGCCCGTGAAGAAAGCCCGCCCGGAGGCCGATGAACCGCATGGCGATCTCGCAGCGGCTGAGGCCGGCGTCGGCAACGGGTCAACCGACGGTTCCGATCTGGCTGAGCGCGAGAGCCGCTGGAACCATGCGCTTGTTGGTTCCGGCCTCGGCGTATGGGATCACAATTACCGTCTCGACCGGAAATATTATTCGCCGACGTGGAAAACCATCCGCGGAATGGCGCCGGACGAGGACGTCGCCGGCGACTATGAGGCCTGGTTGCAACTCGTCCATCCCGACGACCGCGACTTCGTTGCTCATGCGATCGAGCGGCAGAATGCCGGCGATCCGGCCTATCAGATCTTCCAATATCGTGAACGCCACAGGGACGGCCATTGGGTCTGGATCGATTGCCGTGGCGCCTGCGTCGAATGGGATGAGAACGGGGTCCCGACGCGCATCGTCGGAACGGATACAGATATCACCGCCCGCAAGGAAGCCGAGGAGACGCTGTCGCGTCTGTCGCGCCGGCTCGACCTGGCGCTGGAAGTTTCCCGCATCGGCGTCTTCGAGGCCGATATCGAAAATGACGTCGTCGAATGGGACGATCGCCTGATTGCCATCTACGGCTTGCAGGGTGCGGCGCGCAAGATCGGCGCCGACGCCTGGGCCAAAAGCCTGCATCCGGACGACCGTGAGCGCGTGCTCGGCCTCGCCGATCGCAGCGTCGAAAGCGGCAGCGACTTTCAGCAGGAATACCGCATCATCCGCGGCGACGGCGTCGAACGGATCATCCGTGCCCGCTCGGCCTTCTTCGTCGACGGCAACGGCCAACGCAAGCTGATCGGCGCCAATTGGGACGTCACCGAGGAGGTCGCGCTTCGCAACGAGCTGCAGCGCGCCAAGGAACTGGCGGAAGCCCGCAACCGCGAACTCGAAGCCGTCAAGGAAAACATCGAGCACCTGGCATTGCACGATTACCTCACCGGCCTGCCCAACCGCCGTTATCTCGACAAGATGCTGGACGACCGCGCGGCGGAATGCCGGGCCAGCGGTCTTGCTCTGGCGGTTCTGCATATCGATCTCGATCGCTTCAAGCAGATCAACGATACCCTCGGCCATCGGGCGGGCGACGCCATGCTGCAGCACGCCGCAAATGTGCTCAGACATTCGGTCCGCGCCGCCGATTTTGTCGCGCGTATCGGCGGTGATGAATTTGTCGTCCTCTGCGCCGTCGATGCTGCATCGAAGAAGATCGCCAGCCTGGCCGAACGCCTGATCCGCGAATTGCGCCGGCCCGTCAGATACGAGGGGCATGACTGCCGTTTCGGCGCCAGCATCGGCATCGCGGTCAATGGCGGCACCAAGCTCGACGCCAAGCAGACGCTGCTCGACGCCGACATCGCGCTCTATCGCGCCAAAGGGCTCGGCCGAAATCGCTTCGAATTCTTCTCGGCATCGGCCCGCAACGATATCGTCTCGGCCAAGCAACTCGCCGACCAAATCCTGATCGGCCTGGAGCGCAATGAATTCGTGCCGTTCTATCAATTGCAATTCGACGCCCGCACGCTCGATGTCACGGGCGTCGAGACGCTCGCCCGGTGGCAACACCCCGTACACGGCCTGCTGACGCCAGATCGCTTTCTCGATATCGCAGAGGATCTCGACGTCGTTTCGACGATCGACGCCCTGATCCTGGAGCGCGCGCTGGCAGACCGCCGTGCCTGGATCAAGGATGGGCTGTCGATCCCGAAAATATCGGTCAACGTTTCCGCCCGCCGGCTGACCGATCCCGACCTCGGCAAGAAGCTGCGCGCCTTGAAAATCGAACCCGGCGCCATCGCCTTCGAACTGCTGGAATCGATCTCGCTCGACGATTGCGACGAGGCGGTGGCCGCCAATTTGAAAAAGCTGCGCAAGCTCGGCATCGACATCCATATCGACGACTTCGGTACCGGCCACGCCTCGATCGTCAGCCTTCTGCGCCTGAGCCCGAACACGCTGAAGATTGATCGCGAGCTGATCCGCATGCTGCCGCAATCTGCCGAGCAGCGTAAACTCGTTGGCTCCATCATCGATATCGGCCGCTCGCTCAATATTCTCGTCATCGCTGAGGGCGTCGAAACGGCGGATCATGTGCGCATTCTGGAGCAACTCGGCTGCGACACGCTGCAGGGCTATGCGCTCGCCCGGCCGATGCCGGCCATACAGATCCCCTCCTTCATCCGCGCCGGAAGCTGGCGCCATCTGACCGCCGCGCGCGGCTTGCAGACGCATCTTCTCCGCGCGACGCCAAGCAGAACCGCCAAATAAAACCTGTATATGCGGCCCGCCATTTCGCCTTCATTCCACCGTAGAGAAAAAGCGGCTAGAGTCGTAAAGCGAATTCATTCGATTCTCTTCGCGCTATTCCGTAAAATCCGGAAACAGGGCCATGAAAACCGGCAGCCGGGGCCACGAAATCCGGAAACCGGGGCCACGAAATCCGGAAACCGGGGAAGGAGCGACAGGCGGATTGTGAAACACTCTCTTTTCCTTTAAGGGGACGCCACGAGATCGATCCACTCGCGCTATCCCAAGAGCGCCAACAACAGAGAATGACCAAGATGAACCGTCGCCGCCGTATCTACGAGGGCAAGGCAAAGATTCTGTATGAGGGTCCGGAGCCGGGCACTTTGATCCAGTTCTTCAAGGACGATGCCACCGCCTTCAACAAGAAGAAACATGAAGTCATCGACGGCAAGGGTGTCCTGAACAACCGCATTTCCGAATATATCTTCAGCCATCTGAACAAGATCGGCATTCCCACCCATTTCATCCGCCGGCTCAACATGCGCGAGCAGCTGATCAGGGAAGTGGAGATGATCCCGCTGGAGATCGTCGTGCGCAATGTCGCCGCCGGTTCTCTCGCCAAACGCCTCGGCATCGAGGAAGGCGTCGTTTTGCCCCGCTCGATCATCGAATTCTATTACAAGTCCGACGCGCTCGACGATCCGATGGTCTCCGAAGAGCACATCACCGCCTTCGGCTGGGCCAATCCGGCCGAGCTCGACGACATCATGGCGCTCGCCATCCGCGTCAACGATTTCATGACCGGCCTCTTCCTCGGCGTCGGCATCCAGCTCGTCGATTTCAAGATCGAATGCGGCCGCCTCTTCGAAGGCGATCTGATGCGCATCATCCTCGCCGACGAGATCTCGCCGGACAGCTGCCGGCTCTGGGACATCGAAACCCGCGAGAAGATGGACAAAGACCGCTTCCGCCGCGACCTCGGCGGGTTGCTCGAAGCCTACTCCGAAGTCGCTCGCCGTCTCGGCATCATCAATGAAAATGAGCCTGTGCGCGGCACCGGCCCCGTTTTGGTTAAATAAAAATTCGTCTGGTCAAGTAAGGCAGGAAAGACAAAGTGATCAAGGCTCGTGTCACCGTCACGCTGAAAAACGGCGTTCTCGATCCGCAGGGCAAGGCCATCGAAGGCGCGCTCGGCGCCCTCGGCTTTTCGGGCGTCGGCCATGTAAGGCAGGGCAAGGTCTTCGACCTGGAGCTCGAAGGCGCCGACAAGGCCATGGCCGAGGCAGACCTCAAGGCGATGTGCGAAAAACTGCTCGCCAACACGGTCATCGAGAACTACGCGATCGCAATCGACTGACCATTGCTGACCTGCCCGTCAACCGGCGGGTCTTATGGATTGAGCGTCATGCTGAAGGCAAAGCTGGAGACGGAAGTCTCGAAATTCATGAGCTATGTTTTGCGCCATGCGCCGGATGCCGCAGGCTTGACGCTTGATGCCGAGGGTTGGGTATCGTTCGATGATCTCGAAAGGGTGCTGACGTCGAAATACGGCATCTCCCGCGCCGATATCGTCGAGATCATCGACAACAGTCCGAAGAAACGCTTCACGCTTGTCGATAACAGGATTCGCGCCAACCAGGGCCACAGTGTCGAGGTCGATCTGGGATTGACCCCGGTTGAACCGCCGGCAGTTCTCTTTCACGGCACGTCACTCACGAACTGGCCGTCGATCAAGCGCGAAGGCCTGAAGAAGATGGAGCGGCACCACGTCCATCTGTCGGCTGACATCGATACGGCGAAAATAGTCGCCGTGCGCCGCAAGGGCGACTATATCATTCTGCGTGTCGACGCAGCCGCCATGTTTTCAGAAGGCCATTCTTTCTTTGTCGCGGACAATGGAGTATGGCTCGCCGAGAGCGTTCCAGTCCAATATCTTTCGCGAAATGCGGGGACTCTATGAAATCAGCCGTCGTTCAACTTCCGGGCCTCAACCGCGATCGCGACATGATCGCAGCTCTCACCAAGATCTCGGGTCACCAACCGGTGACGATCTGGCAGACGGAGACGGAAATCCCTGACGTTGACCTGATCGTCATCCCCGGCGGCTTCTCCTATGGCGATTATCTGCGCTGCGGCGCGATCGCCGCCCGCATGCCGGTCATGCAGGCGATCATCGACAAGGCTGCAAGGGGCGTGAAGGTCCTCGGCGTCTGCAACGGATTCCAGATCCTCGTCGAAGCGGGCCTGCTGCCTGGCGCGCTGATGCGCAACGCCTCGCTGAAATTCGTCTGCCGCGAGATCAAGCTCGAAGTCGTCAATGCCGAGACGGATTTCACCCGCGCCTACGCGCAAGGGCAGGTCATCCGTTGCCCTGTCGCCCACCACGACGGCAATTATTTTGCCGACGAAGCGACGCTGGCGAAGATCGAGGGCAATGGTCAGGTGCTGTTCCGTTATGCCGAGGGCACCAATCCGAACGGTTCGATCAACGACATTGCCGGCGTGATGAACGAAAAGGGCAATGTGCTCGGCATGATGCCGCATCCGGAAAACCTGATCGAGACCGCCCATGGCGGTTCGGATGGCCGAGGCCTCTTCGCCTCGGCGCTCGACGTCGTCGCCGCCTGACCCCACCTCAGCCATGCCGCCCGTAGGCGCGCCGCGGGCAACGGCATGTAACTCAGAAGACTTTCATCCGGATCACTGGAGCAAGATCAATGCGCCCTCGCCTCACCGTCGCAAACACCGCTTTGTTGACTGCTCTGGCAACCATTGTGGCGGCCTGCCAGTCGCCGGCACCGGCAGCAGGTCCAAACCGGGCGGCGTTGCCGACGATGGAGCGCGTAGCGCTCGGCGCCAATGCCTGCTGGTTCAAATCGGGCGATCCGGCCTTTGCAGCCTATAAGCTCGCTCCGGAACTCAATTCCTTCTCCGGTCGGCCGCGTATCCTGCTCGTCCACAAGGGCAGCCCGGAAAGCCGGCCGCTGCTCGTCGTCCAGGCCGAGGGAAGCCCTGCCCATCTGCAGGCCTTTGGTCCGATGATGCAGGAGCCTGTCGCCGGCCGCATCGCCGCCGACGTCAACCGCTGGTCCGGCGGCAACAGGGCCTGCAATTGATCGCTGTGATCATCCGCAGCGTCAGTCCCAGAAAAATGACTTGCTGATTTCGCGTGCGGCTTCGGACTGCGATACCCCGATGTCCTTGAGTCCCGCCGCCGAAAGCTCCCTGAGCGCGCGGCGGCCCTCCCGCTTCTGATGCCAGAGACGAATGGCAGCCCAGATCCATCCCAGACGCGTCGTCGCCTCGGCAGGCGGACTGGGAAGGACGACGCGCCGGTCCTCATAAGAGACAATCGGCACAATTGGCGTATTGATTTCGGGCAATGCAGACATTCCAGGAATCCTCTCGGTTCGTCCTTGGAATTGACTCTTAATCTTGACAGGGACATGGTGACAATATAGCAATTGTCACCATGACAAATTGGCTTCCAGATCTTTCCCGCGGCTCCGGGCCGGTCTATCTCCGGCTTGCCGACAGCATCGAATCCGCCATTGCGAGCGGCGCCCTGCCCGCCGGCAGCAAACTGCCGCCGCAGCGCAATCTTGCCTATGATATCGGCGTGACGATCGGCACGATCGGCCGCGCCTATGCGCTGGTGCACGAGCGCGGCCTGGTTGCCGGCGAGGTTGGCCGCGGCACCTATGTGCTGAACCGCGCCGAGACGCCGCCCGGTGAACAAGCCGATCCAGTGGCCGTCTCGCTCGGCGGCACTCGCTTTCAGGACGCGCCTGCCGACAAGATCCGTTTCGATACGACAGCCGCCCCCGACCTCGGCCAGGGCAAGATCATCTCAGCCATCCTCGCCGAGATCGGCGAACAGCATCTCACCGAGATTTCCTCCTATTCCCGAAGTTTTCCGCGCAACTGGTTCGAGGCGGGCCGCCGCTGGCTTGCCCGCAGCGGCTGGACGCCGGAAGTCGAAAACATCGTGCCGACGCTCGGCGCCCATGCCGCGGCGGTCGCCGTTATTGCCGCTGTCTCGGCGCCGGGCGACAAGATCGTTTTCGAAAATCTGACCTACACCCAGGTCAGCCGCAGCGCCCGCCTTCTCGGCCGCCGCACGGTAACGGTCGCATCCGACGAATTCGGCGTCATTCCCGATGATTTCGAACGGCTCTGCCAGCAGCAGCATCCGAAGATCGCCTTCCTGATGCCGACTGTCCACAATCCGACAGTGACGATCATGCCCCATGAGCGGCGCGCGGCAATTGCCGCAATCGCCCGAAAGCACAGCGTCTGGCTGATCGAGGACGACCTCTACGGCGGCATGGCCGACGATGAGACGCCGCTCATCGCCTCCCTTGCGCCCGACCGCACCTTTCTGGTCAACGGCCTGTCGAAATCAGTCGCCGCCGGTGTGCGCGGCGGCTGGGTCGCCTGCCCGCCGCATTTTGCCCAGCGCATCAAGGTGACGCACAGGATGGTCACTGGCGGCTTGCCTTTCATCCTGGCAGAGACCTGTGCCCGCCTGGTCGAAAGCGGCCGGGCGCACGACATCCGCAAGGAGGTTATCGGGGAACTCTCCCGGCGCGCCCATCTCGCCCGCGAACATCTGCAGGGTTTCGACTTCGCGTCGCATCCGCATGCGCCCTTCCTCTGGCTGAAATTGCCGGAGCCCTGGATGTCCGGCACCTTCAAGAATGCCGCCTTTCGCGACGGCGTGCTGGTCGATGACGAAGACGAGTTCAAGGCGGCCCGCGGCGAGAAAACCTACTACCGCATTCGCATCGGCTTCTCCTCACCCAAAACAGGCCAGGAATTGACCGCAGGCCTGATGATCCTGCGCCGGCTGCTGGAAAATGGCGGTTCCGCCTATGACGGCGAAATATGATCTGTTGCAAATGCACGCCATAATTTCGAAAAAACGCACACGCCTGACGAGAGCGCTTTACCGCCTCGCCCCCCGTGCTACCTCTTTGTTATTCCCGCTTGGTGCGAATCAAAGGACGGCAGATGAGGGTCGAGTTCGGAAGGATCGCGTTACGCTTCTTGGGGCTGGCATCCGTGGCAGTCGTAGCCGCCGCCTCGATGGTGGATTCGGCCAATGCCAGCGAGCAGATATTCGATGAATTGCGTTTCGGGGCTTCCGCCTCGGTGCAATCGGGTCGGGCCGGGGAAGATGGCGTCTTTCCGGAGATTACCGCTCTCTTCGATCCTTTCGGATATGAGGGGGCTGTCGGCTGGCAACAACAGCTGCTGCATCCCCGCGTCCATCTCGGGACCTCGATCGGCACCTCGGGTGAAGCAACGCAATTCTTCACGGGCTTCACCTGGACGGTCGATCTCAACGAAAAGCTCTTTGCCGAAACCGGATTCGGCGGCGTCATCCACACCGGCGAGCTGGACGACAATGATGACGGCCCGGAACTCGGCTGTCGCGTTCTGTTCCACGAATATGTCGGCACCGGTTACCGTTTCACCCGCAATTGGAACGTGATGGCCCAGATCGCCCACTCCTCTCATGCCAATCTCTGCGACGGCCCGAACGACGGCATGACGCGCGCCGGCATCCAGATCGGCTACAAGTTCTGAGCGATTGCCGCCTTTACGAGAAAAGCCTGCCCGCCCTCTGTTGAGGGTGGGCTTTTTTCTGTCGCGCGTCGCCGCTACATAAGCTAAAGACAGCGCAAAACGCGCCAGGGACTTTCCGCTCATGACCATTCCAAACACCATCCCGATCACGCCGGACCTCATTGCAAACCACGGCCTGAAGCCGGATGAGTATCAGCGCATTCTGGATCTGATCGGCCGCGAGCCGACCTTCACCGAGCTCGGCATCTTCTCGGCCATGTGGAACGAGCACTGCTCCTACAAATCCTCGAAGAAATGGCTGCGGACACTGCCGACCAAGGGGCCGCGCGTCATCCAGGGGCCCGGCGAGAATGCCGGCGTCGTCGATATCGATGACGGCGATTGCGTGGTTTTCAAGATGGAGAGCCACAATCACCCCTCCTACATCGAACCGTATCAGGGTGCTGCGACCGGCGTCGGCGGCATCCTTCGCGACGTCTTCACCATGGGCGCGCGGCCGATCGCCGCGATGAACGCGCTGCGCTTCGGTGAGCCGGATCATCCCAAGACCCGCCATCTCGTCTCCGGCGTCGTCTCCGGCGTCGGCGGCTACGGTAATTCCTTCGGCGTTCCCACCGTCGGCGGCGAAGTCGAGTTCGATGCGCGTTATAACGGCAACATCTTGGTCAACGCCTTTGCCGCCGGCATCGCGAAATCGAATGCCATCTTCCTGTCTGAAGCCAAGGGCGTCGGCCTTCCGGTCGTCTATCTCGGCGCCAAGACCGGCCGCGACGGCGTCGGCGGCGCGACGATGGCCTCGGCTGAATTTGACGAATCGATCGAGGAGAAGCGCCCGACGGTTCAGGTCGGCGATCCCTTCACCGAAAAATGCCTGCTCGAAGCCTGCCTCGAACTGATGAAGACCGGCGCCGTCATCGCTATCCAGGATATGGGTGCGGCCGGCCTCACCTGCTCGGCCGTCGAAATGGGCGCCAAGGGCGATCTCGGTATTCTTCTGGAACTCGACAAGGTGCCGGTCCGTGAAGAGCGGATGACCGCCTACGAGATGATGCTGTCGGAAAGCCAGGAGCGCATGCTCATGGTGCTGCAGCCGGAGAAGGAAGAGCAAGCCAAGGCGATCTTCGTCAAATGGGGCCTCGATTTCGCCATCGTCGGCAGGACCACCGACGACCTGCGCTTCCGCGTCATGCACCAGGGCGAAGAAGTCGCCAACCTGCCGATCAAGGATCTCGGCGACCAGGCGCCGGAATATGATCGCCCCTGGCGCGAATCCGGCAAGCCTGCGCCCCTGCCCGCCATTCTCGTCGCCGCCCCCAAGGATTACGGCCAGGCGCTGCTCCAGCTCGTCGGCTCCGCCAATCAGTCGAGCCGCCGCTGGGTTTACGAACAGTATGACACGCTGATCCAGGGCAATTCGCTGCAGCTCCCCGGCGGCGACGCCGGCGTCGTGCGCGTCGATGGCCACAAGAGCAAGGCGCTCGCCTTCTCCTCCGACGTGACGCCGCGTTATGTCGAGGCCGATCCGTTCGAGGGAGGCAAGCAGGCGGTCGCCGAATGCTGGCGCAACATCACCGCGACGGGCGCCGAGCCGCTTGCCGCCACCGACAATCTCAACTTCGGCAACCCCGAAAAGCCTGAGATCATGGGCCAGTTCGTTCAGGCGGTGAAGGGCATCGGCGAAGCATGCCGGGCGCTCGATTTCCCGATCGTCTCCGGCAACGTCTCGCTCTACAACGAGACCAATGGCGTCGCCATCCTGCCGACCCCGACGATTGCAGGCGTCGGCCTGCTGCCGGACTGGCGCAAGATGGTCCGCATCGGCAGCGCCAATGACGGCGACAAGGTGATCATGATCGGCGTGGACGGCAGCCATCTCGGTCAGTCCGTCTATCTCAGGGACCTGCTCTCCAGCCGTGAAGGGCCGGCGCCGGAAGTCGATCTCTTCGCCGAGCGCCGCAACGGCGATTTCGTCCGCTCCGTCATCCGCAACGGCCAGGCGACCGCCTGCCACGACATTTCCTCGGGCGGCCTGGCCGTCGCGCTCGCCGAAATGGCCATGGCCTCGAACAAGGGCATGAAGATCGATCTGGGCGAAGGCAAGGGTGCTGCGCATGCGCTGCTCTTCGGCGAAGACCAGGCCCGTTACGTGCTGGCTGTGCCGGCCGATGTTGCCGATTTCGTCTGCGTCAATGCGGAAGGTGCCGGCGTTCCCTTCCGTCGCCTCGGCACGGTCGGTGGAGATGCACTTGATGTCGGCGATCTTATTTCACTGCCGATTCAGCAATTGCGCGATGCCCATGAATCGTGGTTCCCTGATTTCATGGAAGGCCGCGGCGAACTTGCCGCGGAATGATGCGCAAGGAGTAACATCATGGCCATGAAACCCGGCGATATCGAAGACATGATCAAGGCTGGGATTCCCGGTGCCAGGGTGACGATCCGCGATCTCGCGGGCGACGGCGATCACTACGCCGCCGAAGTCGTCGCCGAAGCCTTCCGCGGCAAGAGCCGCGTGCAGCAGCACCAGATGGTCTACGAGGCGCTGAAGGGCAACATGGGCGGCCTATTGCACGCTCTCGCTCTGCAGACATCCGCGCCGGATTGACATACCGGCTTCGGCCGGTTGAAGCTTTGAAATAAAGAGACCCGGATGGAAGGATTCCTTCCTGCCGGGTCTTTAGTTCTCTGCAAAGCGGTTCTGGATGACAAAGGTGTCCGGCCTCGTTGTGCGCCGTACTTCAACCTCCCTCATTCCTGTCCTCGGGCCTGACTCGAGGGATGTCCCAGGGATGCCGCCACCGCGCGTAACGCTCCCGACCGCCGTGAGCTGGCACGCAACCATTTAGGTCAGGCTGATTCGCTTGCCCGCTGCGGCGGATCGCTTCACGGCGTCGATAACCTTTAAGGTTTCTAGTCCCTCACGTCCGCTGACCAGCGGCGCTTCTTCCCCTCTAATGACCCTGCAAAGCTGGCGTATCTGCAGGACCAGCGGATCCTGGTTTTCGATTTTGGCGCGATGACATTCGAACGGTTCCGTCCAGCCCCTGCTGCCGGGATTGCTCCACATGTTGAGTGACGGCACCGACAGCGACCCGTGCGTGCCGCCGATCATGTAGCAGGCCTCCTCAGTTTTAGGATAGGCGGGGTTTTCGCCGGTCGTCATCTCCCAACTCCATGGCGCGACGACGGAATCCGAAACGGAAGCAGTGCCGAGAATTCCGTTTTTGAACTCGATCAGGATCACTGCGGTCTCCTCAACGGCGTTTCCGCGAACTGCGTTGGATTCGAGCGCCTGGACCGCCGTGATATCCCCGAATAAATAGCGGAGGTTGTCGATGTCGTGGATCAGATTGAGAAAGACTGGTCCCGCGCCGCGTTCGCGCCGCCAGGAAGTGTCGAAGTATTCCTCCGGTTTGAATAGCCAGAACATGGCATTCACGATCAGTATTCGCCCGAGCTTTCCGCTTTCGATAACCTGTTTAGCTTTTTGCATCATCGGATTATGTCGGCGATGATGCCCGGTCAGCAGCGGAACCCCTTTGGCCTCGGCCATCTCAACGAGCCTCTCGCCAGCGGCAATATCGTCGACGATTGGCTTCTCGATCAATGCCGGGATGCCGGCCTCTACGGCTTCAAAACCGTTTCTGACGTGGATCTGGTTGGGTGTCGCAATGATGACGCCGTCAGGGCGCGCTGCGGCGACCATCTCAGCGAAGGTCGAAAACCATTTGGCGCCGACCTCGCTGGCGATCGCCTCTCCAACCGGGCTCGGGTCGACGATAGCGACAAGCTCCGCCATCGGTTCGTCCAGCACGTGTTTGATGTGGCGCTTCCCGATAAGCCCCGCGCCGAGGACCGCCAGTTTGACCGGAGGAGTCATTTGTCAGTCCTTCGTCGTTGCCGTGAGCATCGTCGCGACGCGCCGGATTCCGAGCTGATAGCCCTCCGTACCAAGACCGGTGATGATGCCGTCGGCGCGGTGGGAAACGAAGGAATGATGACGGAAGCTTTCGCGCTTATACATGTTGGAGATATGGATCTCGATGACTGGACCTTCGAACGTGTTCAAGGCATCGAGTATCGCAAGCGACGTGTGGGTGAATGCGGCCGGATTGATGACGATACCGGCTCCGTCTTCGCGCGCTTCGTGGATCCAGTCGATGATTTCGTATTCACGGTTGCTCTGGTGGAAACGGATCTCGTGGCCGAGTTCCGAGGCCAGTTTCCGGCAGTCTGCCTCGACACCGGCCAGCGTCTCGTGACCATAGATGTGAGGCTGACGTTTGCCGAGCAAATTGAGGTTTGGGCCATTAAGAACGTAGATCAGGCTCATTGCGATTTTCCTTGTGTAAGGCGTTGCCAAGCTCAGGCGAACGCTATTTCCTGGAATGCGAAATTCGGATCGGATTCGTAAAGATCGGCCCGCAGCCCCAGCCGGCCTGCTTGCAGCGCGGGAGCTGCGACAGCGCGCGCAGCTTCGAGGACCGACTTCAACAATTCCCGCTTGGTTTCTGCCGGCCGGCCTGGCGCCATGCGCACGATTATCTGGATGAAGTGATTTTCCGGATGCTCGTCGCCGACGCAGGAGAAGGTCGCCTCCCTGGCGAAGGTCCGCACGGCAGTGGGCTTCACCAGGCCTCCGTCTCGCACCCGGTGGTGGACCGCTCTGGTCAATTCATCGATCGCCACCCGTTCGGCAGCACCCTGGCTATAGTCGATAATGATGTGCGGCAAGGCGTGTCCTCCCGGTCAGGCTGTAGCTCTACACAATTCTTCGAAGTGGCGCGACATGCGCTCCGCATCCGGTTTTACACCCGTGAACAGTTCAAAGGCCGCCGCCGCCTGGAACACCGTCATGCCGCCTCCCGGCAAGGTCCTGCACCCCTTCTTCTCTGCCAGAGCCAGAAGTTCGGTCACAAGCGGCATGTAGACGATATCGGCGACCCAGTGACGTGGGTGAAGCCATTCCGGTTCGATCGGGAGACCCGGATGACTTCGCATGCCCGTCGGCGTAGCGTGAATCAGCCCGTCGGCCGAAGCGAGCACCGCACCGACGTCTCTGATCGGTTGGGCGCAGGTTCTTGAAAAGCGTCGGTTGAGCTGATCGGCAAGTGTGGCGGCGCGATGTGCGTCCTGGTCGAAGATCGAGAGCATCCCGATGCCGAGCTTGATTGCCGCATGCGCGACGGCGACCCCTGCGCCGCCTGCCCCGAGCAGGATGGCGTGAGTTTTGGCGACACCAGCCATACCGCGCTCGAAATTCTTGTAGAATCCATACCAGTCCGTATTGTGCCCGATCCGCTCTCCGTCCCGAAGCACGACCGTGTTGACTGCTCCGAGCATCTCGGCGTCCTCGGATAGGCTTGTGAGATGAGCGATGACCGTCTGCTTGCACGGGTGCGTGATGTTGCTTCCAGCGAAGCCGCGGTCCTCAAGTTCGGCGAGCAATTCAGGCAGCGCAGAAGCGGTTAGACCGCGTTCGGCGAAATCGAAGAGTTCGTAATGGTAATCCAGCCCCAGGTGCCGCGCCTCGGTTTCGTGCAGTGCGGGAGACTTCGACATTTGGATGTCGGCCCCGATGAGACCGACGAGAAATTTTTTGTTATTCATTTCAATAACCCAATCACCTCAGTGATGTGCGAGGATCTCGCCAAGGAAAGCCTTGGTGCGCTCATGCTTCGGAGACTTGAAGAAGACCTCGGGCTCGGCCTCCTCTACGATCTCGCCGGAAGCCATGAAGATGACCCTGTCTGCAACCTGGCGGGCGAAGCCCATTTCATGGGTGACGCAGATCATGGTCATGCCGTCGCGTGCCAGTCCGATCATCGTGTCCAGCACTTCCTTGACCATTTCCGGATCGAGCGCAGATGTCGGTTCGTCGAACAGCATCGCCTTGGGTTCCATGCAAAGGGCCCTGGCAATAGCGACACGCTGCTGCTGCCCTCCGCTGAGCTGCGCGGGATACTTCTCCGCCTGATCAAGGATTCGAACCCGTTCGAGGTATTTTCTCGCCAGTCGCTCGGCGTCAGCGCGGCTCGTTCCGCGGACCCTCATGGGCGCGAGCGCGCAGTTCTGCAGAACGGTCATGTGCGGGAACAAATTGAAGTTCTGGAACACCATCCCGACTTCGCGCCGAATGGCATCAACCGCCTTGCTGGTGCCGTCGAGCAACTGCCCCTCGACGACGATCCTGCCCTCCTGAATTAGCTCGAGGGCATTGATGCAGCGGATCAACGTCGACTTGCCGGAACCCGAAGGCCCGCAGAGGACGATCTTCTCGCCTTTGCGAACCGACAGGCTGATGTTTTTCAGCGCATGGAAGGAGCCGTACCACTTCTCCACTTTTTCAAGCGATATCAATGTCGGCTGGTCGTTAGCGGAACTGAGCACGGCGCCCTCCATTTATGCTTTACTTGACGGTGAACGGGATGTTGGGAATGGATTCCGGGAACGTCGGCAGATCGATCTTCATCCACTTCTTGGTGATGGCTGCAAGTTCGCCATTAGCCTTGATCTTGTCGAGGAAGGCATTGACGGCCTCGTTCCAGTCCTTCTCGCCCAGTCGCGTTCCGACGCCATTGTAAGTCGTCAGGAAGTCGATCTTCCGCTCGTAGGTGCCTGGGCTGGCGGCATCCAGCCGCTGTCCGTAGAACATGTTGCCTCCGACGGCCTTGACCTGTCCGGAGACCAGCGCCTGAATGGTTGAAGCGTCGTCGTCGAAGCGGCGGACGGTCGCCGTCGATCCCACAGCGTCGGTAATGGCCTTGTCCTGCGAGCTGGACTTCGGCACGCCGATTTCCCACCCAGCAACATCGGCAGGCGTTTTCGCGGTGTCGGCCTTTGCCGCATAAAGCGAGATCGTGTTCGCCGCGTATGGCTTGCTGTACTGGATCGATTTGGCGCGCTCTTCCGTCATTGCCATCGTGGCGAACAGGATGTCGACCTTGCCGGTGGTCAGGGCCGGAATGCGGTTGGCGACGGCAAGCGGTTGGAACTGGACTTTAACTCCGAGTTCCCTGGCGAAAAGTGTCGCGACATCGGCATCGAACCCGTCCTGCTTGCCGCTCGTGTTGACGAAGCCCCATGGTGCGTTGTCGCCCTGAATGCCGACGACGATCGTGCCCTTGGCCTTTATCTCCTCGACGGTCGCCGCGGAAGCCGCAGCTGCGCCCACCGTGACGAAGGCGGCCGTAGCCAGGGCCATTCCAAGAAATTGTCTGCGATTGCTATGCATTACGTTCTCCTCCTCTGTGGTCTTGCTTCGGGCGAAGCAAGGTTACCGGGCAGCTTTCGCCATCCGTTTTTCGAGGCCGCTCCCGATGTGGGAAAGAGGCCAACAAATAATGAAGTAGACCATTCCGACGATTCCAAAGACGAGCAGTGGACGGTAGGTCTGGTTTGAAATGATCTGTCCGGCACGGGTAAGCTCGATAAAGCCGACGATTGCTGCGAGCGATGTGCCCTTGATCAGCTGAACGAGAAATCCGATGGTTGCAGGCATCGAAATCTTCAGCGCCTGCGGCAGGACAATGTCCTTCATCCGGGAGACGTAATGCAGCCCCAGTGCGTTCGCGGCTTCGGTCTGGCCCTTCGGAACGGCCTCGATCGAGCCGCGCCAGATCTCGCCAAGGAAGGCGCTTGCATGGAGGGTGAACGCGATGGCCACAGCGATCCATGCATTGACGTCGACGCCCAATAGCGCGACGCCGTAGTAGACGACGAAGAGCTGCATCAGGAGCGGCGTGCCCTGGAAGAGCGCTATGTAGCCCGACGATGCGTAGCGTGCGACAGGGTTCTGCGACGTGCGCACCAGAGCGATCAGGATTCCAAATACACCTCCTCCGACAAACCCGATGATGGCCAGCAGCACAGTCCACTTCAGACCCTGCAAGAGAAAGAACAGCTCGTTTTCACCGATGGGACCCATGAACGCCTCCTATCGGGTCGGGTAGTTGAAGTAGGAACGGGAGATAAGGGCGAAGATGCCCATCATCAGGCTCGAGATGAGCAGATAGATTGCGGTCACGCTGAAATAGACCTCGAAACTCCGGAAAGTGTCGGATTCGATTCGCTGCGCCGCCGAGGTCAGCTCGTAGGCGGCGATCGAAGTGCAGACCGAAGTCGTCAAGGTCAGCATCACGAACTGGCTGGTCAGGGACGGATAGATCGCCCGGAGAGCCGGCTTCAGAACGATCAGCCGGAACACATCGGTTTTATGCAGGCCTAACGCAAAGCCCGCCTCGACCTGCCCCTTGCTCACGCTTTCCACGCCGCCTCGTATGATCTCAATCGCATAGGCGCCCCCGTTGATCCCCAGCGCGATGATGGCGGTAGCGGTGGGGTTGAGACGGATACCCATGAGCGGAAGCGCGAAGTAGATGAAGAATATCTGCACCAGAAACGGTGTGTTTCGGACAATCTCGACAAAGGCAATCACCGGAGCCCGAACGAGTTTGTTCTTGGACGTTCTCGCAGCGACGCCGACAATACCGATCGCGAGCGCAAGGATCATTCCGACAACCGCCAGACCGAGCGTTCCAAGCGAACCCCACAGCAATTCCGGGGCGCGGTCGAAGACCGCACCAAAATCGAACGTATAACCCATATGTTGACTTCCTCCCTCCGACGCGGCTCACGCCTCGCCGGCGCCGGATCAGCGATCCGGCCCGAATAATCCTTCGGCGTTGTCGTACAGATGTTTCAAATGCGTCTCAGGCGGGACAGACCCTGCGAGTGGGACTTCCACCGAGATCGCCGCGGAGCTACCGACCGTTGCGACGAGTTCCTTCAACGGCAATTCGCCCTCCCCCGGTGCGAGCCGCCCACCTCTAGCTTCAGCGACCATCTCCTCTGCTGTCACCGGCGCCGGTCCAGCGACATCGCACAACTGAACGTGCTTTACCCAGCCGATCTCGGTTCGGAGCGAGGCGAGTGTGCCGCCATTCCTGAAGAAATGGACTCCGTCGACGAGGACACCGGCATTGCGGGCACCGCTCGCCTTCGCAAGATTGACGCTGTCCTGAAAGGTTTTAATCACCCGCCAACCCATGTTCTCGATGTCGACAGCTAAGCCGTACTGGCCCGCGAGGCCGCAGAAATCCGAGAAGTTCGATACCAATCTGGCTTGGTCAGCATCGTCGCCGCAGACACTGAGACGGCGCGCTCCAATGTTTGCAGCCGCAGCGATGGTGGCCTCGACCGACGAGGCCTTGAATGAGGGGTCGATTACGAAGAATTCGATATCGAAAACCTCGACGCCTTCGCCGGCAAGCACGGATTTCAGATCGCCTGCAGCCGAACCACCGACAGGCAGCTCGTAGTAAGGCGCACCAGGGAACGCCGGATTCAGCCTGAGCCCGATCCTGGAGAACCCTGCGCGGGCGGCGACCTTCGCAAATTGCACGGGAGGCAGCAATATCGATGAGAAATGCGCAACGCCAATCAGGGGCGCCGATTTCGATGTCGCGGCGGCCATCATGCGATCCCTTTCGTCGCGAGATGGTTGCGGAGATTGGTGCCGGTGCGATGGATGTGCTGGCGGAGCTTCTCACAGGCATAGTCGACATCACGCGCGACCGCTCCCTGGGCAATCTCGCTGTGCTCCTGCCCTACATTGCGGTCTCCCGATGTACGGATCAGGAAAACGCGGCGATATCGGTCATTGAGATTCAGCAGAAGACTGCAGAAGTGAAATAGCAGAGGTTTGCCACAGCCAGAGATCAAGGTGAGGTGGAATTCGCGATGAAGCGCTTCCCAGTGCTCTAGCGTTTCGGGACGCGCGGCGTCGCGCTCCGTGCGGTTAAGACGATGAAGCGCACGCATGATGTTGCCCTCCCATTCGACGTCGCCAAGACGCATGGATTCACGCAGCGCGAAAACCTCGAGCTCCTCGCGCAGGCTCGTGACCTCTTCGAGATTAGCCAGCGAGATTGGCGCGACGCGATAGCCTCTGTTGTCCTGAAACTCGACCAGGCCGTCTGAAATGAGCCGGGCTAAGCCCTCCCGCAACGGGCTTAGGCTGACGTTGAAAGTCTTCCGCGCCTTGTCGAGATTGATCTTGCTTCCCGCTTCCAGCTCACCGGAGATAATCGCCTCCCGAAGGCGCGATGCGAGTTGGCTGCCGATGGTGTTCTTGCCATCGTCGAGAAAGCCGATTGACGGCACATCTTCTGTCAACGGCCCAAGAGAGCTGTCGTCGGCCGTGTCCATTCTTCCTCCCAGCAATCCAGCGCAAGTTTCGATTATCGGTACAATAAACGATTATTCGTGTCAACCCGGACGCACCGAAAAGCATTGAGCTTCCGTGGCCGCGCCTTTAGAACGCCATTTTAATCATGATATTTCAGAGGTTTATTGCCATATTCAGGCGTATTTACATTAGCCGTCAGGATGGAATGTACAGTTACAGCTTGACAGATAATCGATTATTTTGATAGTCGAACCTCATTGGGAGGTAGCCTTATGACAATCAGAACGGAAAGCGAGTTGACGCCGGCCGTCCTCGCCGTGATGAACCGCACCGAAGATCCACGGTTGCGGGACATACTCGTCGCAATGGTGAAGCATCTCCACGCATTCGTGCGGGAAGTCAGGCTGTCGGAAGTCGAGTTTCGCGAAGCGACCGCCATCCTCAACGAAATCGGCCGGCTGCAGACCGACAGCCACAACGAATTCGTGCTCATGGCCGGATCGCTTGGCGTCTCCTCGCTTGTGTGCCTGCTCAACAACGGCGACAACGGGCAAACCGAGACTTCACAGTCGCTACTCGGGCCGTTCTGGCGGCTCAACTCTCCGCGGGTCGAAAACGGCGGAACCATCATCCGGTCGGAAACGCCGGGAACACCCTTGTTCGTCCGCGCGAAGGTGGTTGATCGGGGTGGCAAGCCCATCCCGGGCGCCGAAATCGACGTATGGCACGCCTCTCCTGTCGGCCTTTACGAGAACCAGGATCCTGATCAGGCGGAAATGAACCTGCGCGGCAAGTTCACCACGGACGACGAGGGTCGGTTCTGGTTTAGAACGGTCAAGATGGTGGGCTATCCCATCCCTGTCGACGGGGTCGTAGGTCGGCTTCTCCAAGTGCAAGGCCGCCACCCTTACCGACCTGCGCATCTGCACGCCCTGATCTTCAAAGAGGGATACAAAACTCTCATCTCCCAGGTCTTCGACCCGAGCGATCCGAACATTGATTCCGATGTGCAGTTCGGCGTCACCGCGGCTTTGACAGGCGACTTTGTCCGTCATGACGAGCCGCACCCGTCCAACGCGGACGTCACTGGCCCGTGGTTCTCGCTCGACTACACCTACGTCATGGAGCCGGGCGAGGCCATCCTGCCGCGTCCCCCGATCAAGTAAGCAACCAGCAGAGCTAAATAATGATCACCGAAAAGGAACGCCAGGCCGCAGCCGACGCGCTGCTGAGGGCAGAAACTGACCGCAGACCCATCGTCCAGCCAAGTAAGACATACCCGGATCTCGAACTTGAAGACGCATATAAGATCCAGGCGCTTTGGGCGCAGGCACGGATTGCAAAGGGCGCGCGGATCGCGGGTCATAAAATCGGGCTGACATCTCGGGCGATGCAGATGGCCTCGAAAATGACCGAGCCCGACTACGGCGTCATTCTCGACGACGCCCTCTATAACGACGGCGCGCAGATCAGGGCGGAGCTGTTTATCAAGCCTCGCTTGGAAGTCGAGCTCGCCTTCGTAATGGGAGAGGATCTCGAAGGACCGAGCGCTCGGATCTATGATGTCATGCGCGCGACTGAATTTGTCGTTCCCGCGCTTGAGATCATCGACTACCGAACCGAGGTGCCCAGAGCGATCACCGATACGATCGCCGACAACGCCGCGTTCGGAGCGATCGTCGTGGGCGGCCGCATCATCCGGCCGATGGATATCGACATCCGCTGGGTCGGCGCGACGCTTTCGAAAAACGGCATCATCGAGGAATCTGGTGTTTCCGCAGCTATAATGGGGCATCCGGCCGCGGGTGTCGCCTGGCTCGTGAACAAACTCCATGCCGTCGGAGGCGGCTTGAAGAAGGGCCAGATCGTGCTTGCCGGCTCGTTCACCCGCCCCGTGGACATCGTCAAGGGCGATGTCATCCAGGCCGACTACGGTCCGGTCGGCTCCATCGGCGTCTCGTTCGTGTGAGGCGCCGATGGAACTTCCCGTCAATCACTTCAAGCGGAAACTGAGAGCCGGTGAAAGCCAGATCGGTCTCTGGTGCGGCCTTCCCGGAAGCTACGCGGCAGAAATCGTCGCGCCGTCAGGCTTCGATTGGGTGCTGTTCGATACCGAGCACTCTCCAAGCGACGTCCTCACCGTCCTGCCGCAATTGCAGGCGGTCGCGCCTTACGACGTTTCCCCGGTCGTACGCCCGGCATTCAACGATCCGGTGCTGATCAAGCGCTTTCTGGATATCGGCGTCCAGACGCTCCTCGTTCCCTATGTGCAGAACGAAGAGGAAGCGAAGGCGGCGGTCGCCGCCATACGGTATCCGCCGCACGGGGTTCGCGGGGTCTCCGCCTTGACGCGCGCCACCCGCTTCGGGCGCGTGCCGAACTACGCGCGGATTGCCGAACAGGAGATCTGCCTGCTTCTGCAGATCGAGACCCGAGAGGCACTCGGTCGGCTGGAGGCCATCGCAGCGACCGAAGGCGTCGACGGCATCTTCATCGGCCCCGCCGACCTGGCGGCTAGCTTCGGCCATCCCGGCCAACCGGGGCATCCCGAGGTGATCGCGGCGATCGAGGACGCGATCGGACGTCTGAAAATTCTTGGAAAGCCGGCAGGCATCCTCACGCCGGACGAGTCGTTCGCAGCCCGTTGCATTTCGCTCGGGACGTTGTTCACCGCCGTTGGCGTAGACGTCGCCCTCCTTGCGAGAGGATCGGAAGCGCTCGCATCTCGGTTTGCATCTTAGGGAGTTCGCGCCGATGTCGACGCGGAAGAAGGTTCTGTCCGAGATAGCGCCCGCGGGCGTAATCCGGGCCGCCGTCAACATGTCGAATGCAGCATTGGTCCATTGGGACGATCAGGCCGGCGCCTTGGTCGGTCCAAGCGCTCGGATCGGCCACCAAATTGCCGAACAGCTGGATCGCAGAGTGTCGCTGATCCAGTACGGTTCGGCCGCCGACATCCTCGCGGCTGCGGATCGCGGCGAGTGGGACATTGCTTTCATTGCCTCGGATCCCTCGAGAGCCGACCGGTTTTCCTTTTCACCTCCCTACATCTCGGTCAGAGCGACCTATTTGGTGCCGGAGGACTCAGCGTTTCGAACGGTCGGAGACGTTGATGCTGAAGGAGTGCGGATAGCCTCCGCAAGAAGCGCCGCCTATACGAAGCAGCTCGAACGTATCCTTGAAGAAGCCACTGTCTCGCTTACTGACAGCCCGGCAGCTGCCATCGATCTCCTTGTCGGGTCGCAATGCGACGCGGCTGCGGGATTGACCGAATTCCTCGTTCGGACGTCGGAGCGGATTTCCGGCTTCCGACTGGTGGAGGGAGCGTTCTCCGAAATTCCCCAGACGATCGCCGTGCACCGAAGATCCATTTATGCCTCGGCCTTCTTTGCGGACTTCGTACGGCGTCTGGACGAAACTGCTGCGGGAGACGTTCACATGGCCGGCGACGGTGAAGAGAATCTCCCATGATGGCGGCATGCGGAAATGGGTCGAGCTCCTTCACGGAGCAATTCAACACAACCACGTCCCCCTCAGTCTACGCTGCCGACGGAACCCAGCCCTCAAGTCGGCAGCTTGTTCTGATCCGGAGATGCAAAGACCGACGCCGGCATCGGACCTGACGTCATCAGCGTGAAATCAAAGGGTGCCTTGAGATCTGGCCCCAGCACATATTGCCGGTGGACGCGCAGCTGGTCCTTGCGGATCTTCCGGTAGTGCTCGCCCGTCAGCATCTGCTTGACGCGGATAAGAAGGATCTTCGCCGGAGGCGCGTCCGCATGGCCTGCGACGGCAACGACCGGCACCTTGTAGAAATTGATCGAATCCGTCAGGCATTGAACGTCAAGCCAGGAGATCTCCGGGCAGCGGGCGATCAGGCCGACGCGGGCGCGAAGCAATGTTGCCGATGACAGCAGGGCGCATTGCAGAATGGCGCTGCCGAGCGTGGCAAACACGACGCGCCTGCCCTTGAAAATCTCCGGCTCCCTTTCAAGCAATATGCCGATGACATGGGCGGCGACGCTCGATCCCATGCTGTGCGAGGAGATCACGTACTCGTCCGCCTCCTCGGCGAGAGACTTGCGCACCGCAGTCGCCCGCTCTTCCAGCCAGTCGTTGAAGTCGGCCCGATCCATACGGCCGAGCGCCACTGCCATTTCCCAATCGGCAAAAAGGTGCAGCGTATGGAAGCGCTCGGAAAAAGGCAGGAAGGCGAAGATGAAGAAGCAGAGCGCCAGTGGCCCGCTCCAGAGCACGTGCCAGGCGGAGAAGCCGAGACAAAAGGGCAGGATAACCATCTCGGCGGTCAGCGCGATTGCCAGCGCCGTCAGCAGGAACGGAAAGAGGAAGAACAGGCCGAAACGCCACGCATGCCTGAAATATCCCCGCATGCCACCTTCAAGCATGATCTCGGCGCAGCTCCGAAAGCCTGCAATGATCCGGCTCAGCATGTTGCGCCCACGCAGCCTGCGCACGAGCATGTCGTGATCAACCATGTGGATCCGGCTCATCGTCCACCAGCCGGCGGAACCGGTCTCCGCGGCAGACGCCGTTTCGCGCGTTCCTGCGCTGCCCGTCGTGACCTCGAAGCTGAGAGGATCGCTTCCCGCCTCCGGCGCGCCGGTTTCGACGGAGTAGCCCCAGGCGGCCGCACTCTGTCTGGCGGAGCGTTCGTACCGCGCCCTATGGGCAAGACCGTCGAGCGGCTCGAAGCCCGGGAAATGCAGGACGACCCGCTTCTTTATCAATGTCATTCCGCTGTTCCGGCCGGGCAAATAGCCGGCATATTGCTGCAAACCACCTGCTGGCCGCCGATATAGCGAAAAAGCAGGTATGATTTCAAAGCCGTCTTGCTAACCGAACTCATCCGGAATTCAATAGCGAGCACGTCGTTTTTCAAAGCGAACGGAGGGGTTTTGTGGCCGATCTTGTAAAAGAACTGATATCGGGTGTCGTCGACAGCGTGCTGAAGGAAATCCTGAAGAAGACCACCGGTCGCGTCACGACGAAGCGCAGGAGGCGCAAGGCCCGCCCCGCCGCGACGACGACGGCTGGCCGGAAGACGGCCACGGCCAAGCGCAAGCGCGCCCGCAAACAGGTCAGCAAGCGCCGCACCGCCGCCGGCCGCAGCCGTCAGCGTGGCGTCTGAGGCGCGAAGCAGACTTCCGACCGTAACGCGACGGCAACAATCGCAAAGTGGTCTGACCGGATAGTCTTTTTTTGGCTGCGGCGGCTGGAATTCCTGCTGTCACATGCTATCTAAGGGAAACGATTGAAACGGCGGGCCTTTAACTCGCCTGTTGAAAGGATCAAGTCCCATGAGCGGCATTCACGAATTCATCGACAACGAAATCAAGAGCAACGACGTCGTCCTCTTCATGAAGGGCACGCCGCAGTTTCCGCAGTGCGGGTTCTCCGGCCAGGTCGTGCAGATTCTCGATTACATCGGAGTCGACTACAAGGGCATCAATGTGCTCGCCGATTCGGAAATCCGCCAGGGAATCAAGGATTATTCCAACTGGCCGACGATCCCGCAGCTCTACATAAAGGGCGAGTTCGTCGGTGGCTGCGACATCGTCCGGGAAATGTTCCAGGCTGGCGAGCTGCAGCAGCATCTCCAGGAAAATGGCATCACCGTGCGCGGCGCCGCCTGACCTGACCGGTCACCGGGCGTCCGCCCGGTTTCCAAATCTGTTTCTCGAGTCCGAGGCGCTGCGGTGAGCAGCGCCTTGGCCTGTTTATGGGAATTTCATTGTGACAGATTCATTACAAGCCGTGTCCGCGGGCCGCCTGCCCATGGGCAAGCGTGAGTTCATCGCGCTTGCCGCCTTCCTGATGGCCATCAACTCGCTTGCCATCGACATCATGCTCCCGGCCCTGCAGCAGATCGGCGCGAGCCTCGGCGTCGAAAGCGAGAATCACCGGCAGTTCGTCGTCTCGTCCTATCTGCTCGGTTTCGGCTGCGCCCAGCTGTTCTACGGTCCGCTCTCCGACCGTTTCGGCCGTCGCACACCGCTGCTGATCGGTCTCGTCGTCTATATCGTGTCCGCCATCGGAATCGTTTTCGTTCCCTCCTTCGCCGGGCTGCTGGTGCTGCGCTTCATCCAGGGCGTCGGCTCGGCCGCCACCCGCGTCATCACCATCTCCATCGTCCGCGACATCTATGGCGGCCGGCAGATGGCGGAAGTCATGTCGCTCATCATGATGGTCTTCATGATCGTGCCGGTCATTGCGCCGGGTACCGGCCAGGTCGTCATGTTCTTCGGCAACTGGCACCTGATCTTCCTCTTCATCGCAACAATGGCAACGGCGATCGGCGTCTGGGCCTATGTCCGCCTGCCGGAAACCCTGCATCCGCAGAATGTCCGCCCCTTCACCGCCCGCGCGATCTTCGGCGCCTTCAAGCTGGTGCTGACCAACCGCGTGGCGCTCTGCTACACCATCGCCAGCACCTTCATCTTCGGCGCGCTATTCGGCTTCATCAACTCCGCCCAGCAGATCTATGTCGGCATCTACGGCTCCTCGGCGTCTATTTCCCGTTCGCCTTTGCCGGCGTGGCGATCTTCATGTCGCTGTCGTCCTTCTTCAATTCCCGTTTTGTCGGCAAGCTCGGCATGCGCCGCCTGTCACACGGCTCACTCCTCGGCTTCATCGCCATCAACACCATCTGGCTGATCGTCCAGACGGCAAGCTCCGAGCCGATGCCGTTTGCGCTGTTTATCTCCTTCTTTGGCCTCGCCATGTTCCAGTTCGGCTGGATCGGCTCGAACTTCAATTCGCTTGCCATGGAGCCGCTCGGGCACGTCGCCGGCACCGCCTCCTCCGTTCTCGGCTTCATGAGCACGGTCGGCGGCTCCCTTATCGGCGCCGGCATCGGCCAGGCCTTCGACGGCACGGCGCTGCCGATGGTGGCCGGTTATTTTGCCGTATCGATCGTCGGGCTCGTCTTCGTGCTGATTGCTGAAAAGGGCCGCCTCTTCCATCAGCACAACCCGGCCGTTTGAATGGCCGGTCCCTTCCGCATCCAGGATTTCACCACATGACGCCGCCGCATAAACCGCACCAGGAAAACCAGGGTTCCCGCCGCATCGGCATGGGCTTCGGCGAATTCGTCGTCACCATCGCCATCATGACCGCCAGCATTGCCATGGCAATCGACAGCATGCTGCCGGCATTGCCCAATATCGGCCATTCCCTCGGCGTTACCAACACCAACGATGCCCAGCTCATCATCGGCGTGTTCTTCCTCGGCTTCGGCGTCTCGCAGATATTCTTCGGCAGCCTTTCCGACACATTCGGCCGCCGCAATATCCTGCTCGGTGGCCTCGCCTGCTATGTGGTCGCGATGTTTGCCGCTGCCGCAACAGCGAGCTTCGAAATGCTGCTCCTCATGCGCTTCGTTCAGGGCGTGGGCGGCGCGGCCGTGCGCATCACCACCATGGCCATCGTCCGCGACTGCTTCGGCGGCCGCGAAATGGCCCGCGTCATGTCCTATGTCATGATCGTCTTCATGATCGTGCCGATCGTCGCCCCTTCGGTCGGCCAGCTCATCATTCTCTATGCCAACTGGCACTGGATCTTCATCCTGCTCGGCGCCGTCGCCAGCATCCTGTTCGTCTGGGCTCTTCTGCGGCTGAAGGAATCGCTTCCTCCGGCAGAACGCCTGCCGCTGTCGGTCGGCTCGGTCGCGGACGGCCTCAGGACCGTGCTGACCAACCGCATCACCTGCGGCTACATGATCGGTCTGACCATGTTCACCGGCGTCATCAGCGCCTATGTGATTTCCGTGCAGCAGGTGTTCGGCGAGGTCTATGGCCTCGGTGACTGGCTGCCGATCGCCTTTGCGGCGACCGCCGGCGGCATTGCCGTCGCCAATTTCGCCAACGGCTTCTTCGTCCGCAAATTCGGCATGCGCCGGATCTCGCATGCCGCCCTGCTGATCTTCACGGCACTGTCGGCTCTCGGCTTCGTCATCGCCTTGGCGGGCACGCCGGATTTCACCACCGCCTATAGCATCTTCACTATCGTTCTGATGATGTTTGCGGTGATCGCCACCAATTTCACCGCCATCAGCCTCGAACCGATGGGCAATCTCGCCGGCACGGCGACCGCCATCACCGGCTTCGTCTCGACGACCTTCGGCGCTATTCTCGGCGGCCTGGTCGGCCAGATGTTCAACGGCACGGTGCAGCCGCTCTTCGGCGGATTCGCGCTGTTCGGTCTGGTGACGATCGCAGCCACGCTGTGGGCTGAGAACGGCAAGCTCTTCACCCATCCCGGCGACAGTCCGCAGCTCGATCCGGGCGCCGCCCATTTCTGAGGCAGGTGAACCGGATCAATTCAAGGCGGTCTTGATGGACGAGCGAATTCTGATCAGGCCTTATGCGCCGGGTGACGTGGACGCCACAATCGAGATTTTTCTGCGCTCCATCCGGGAAGTCTCGTCGAAAGACTATTCCGCCGCCGAGATCGAAGCTTGGGCGAAGGTGGAAGATCGCAGCCTATGGGCAAAGCGAAGGATGAGCAGACCGGCCTGGATGGCAGAGATCGCCGGAAACCCTGTGGGTTTTTCAGATCTCACCAGCGATGGGTGCGTCGACATGATGTTCGTGCACCCTGGCTATCAAGGGGTCGGCGCAGCAACCCGCCTATTGGGCCGGGTCGAAGAAGAGGCTCTCAGGCTGGGGTTTCGCCGAATACATACGGAAGCAAGCAGAACTGCTCGCTCGTTCTTTGAACGCAAAGGATTTCGCGTGATAACCCGGCAAATCGTCGAGAAGCGCGGACAGGGCCTGGAAAACTTCCTGATGGAAAAATTCTACGCCTGAATTGTCATTTGCGACCGGCTTTGCGACGGCCGGTCGCATAGATTTAGATGGTAACGACCTCACGCCGTAGCGTATCCCACGATGCCTTGTCGGGCGCAATCAGCAGTCCACCGTCGAGATGCTGCGGCAGGTAGGGCGAGCCGTCGAAGCGGGCGGCATACGCGCCGGCCTCCTGCGAGATCAGCGTGCCGGCAAGATGATCCCAAGGCATCAGCTTGTTGTACATCAGGTAATGGACGTGCCCGCCGGCAAGGGTGCGGTATTCGTGGGCAGCACAGCGGTAGTTGGTGAGGAAACGCACCTTGGCGAGATTGCCAAGGACCTCGGCACGCTTCGCCACCGGCAGGTAGCCGGTCGAAGCCATGCCAACCATCTGGTCGAGCGCGACAGGGTCGGCGACCTGCAGCCGCTGCGCCTCGCCATCCGGCCTGCGCAGCCAGGCACCACCGCCCTTCTCCGCCATCACCCAGTCGTCGCCCATCGGATCGTAGATAATGCCGGCAATGGTCTCGCCGCCTGAAATGACCGAGGCCATGACGCCGAAGGCCGGGATGCCGGCGGCGAAGTTGAACGTTCCGTCGACCGGATCGACTACGATCGCGAGATCGGCATCGGCAAGCCTGCCAAGCAGGGTCGGATCGGCCGCGACCGACTCTTCCCCGAGGAACAGCGCGTCCGGCCAGCGCCGTTGCGCTTCCGCTTTGATCATCCGCTCGGCCTGCTCGTCGGCCTCGGTGACAAGATCGGTTGCCTCGCTCTTGGCGCGCACTTCATCCCGACCGAGCCGGCGGAAGCGCGGCAGGATCTCGGCCTTCGCCGCGCGGCGCAAGAGATCGGCAAGAGCGGTCACGTCAACGCTTGTTGTCATATCAAATCCTCTCACTTCGGCCGAGGCCTTATATCAGATGCCGACGATCTCGCGCCTGATCAGCTGCCAGCTTTCCTTGTCAGGCGCAGAGATGATGCCGCCGACCGTCTCGCCCGGACGATAGGGCGTGCCATCGAATTTCGCCGTGTGGCCGCCCGCCTCCTGATGCGCGAGCACGCCCGCCAGGTGATCCCAGGGCATCAGCTTCGCGTGCCCGATGAAATGCATCTTGCCAGACGCGACCATCCAATATTCATAGGCCGAGCAGTTGAAAGCGAAGGTCATACGCGCCTTTGCCATGTTGGCGCAGATGCGCGAGCGATCGGGCTCTTCCATATGGCCCCACGACATGCCGCCGACCATCTGGTTCAAGGCGGCAGGCTCAGCCACCGTCAACCTGCTCGATTGCCCGTCCTGGCGCGTCAGAAAGGCGCCCGCCCCCTTGATCGCCGTCACCGTGTCGCCGAGAGCGGGATCGTGAATGATGCCGGCGACGGTCTCGCCCCTGACGGTAACCGCAAGCATCGTTCCGAAAACGGGAAGTCCGGCGGCAAAATTGAACGTGCCGTCGACAGGATCGATGACAAAGGCAAGCTCGGCATCGGCAAGCGCCGGCACCACCGATTTATCGGCGTCATAGGCTTCTTCGCCGACGACGAGTGCAGAGGAAAAGCGCTCTTTCAGGGCCGCGGTGATCCGGTGTTCGGCAAGCAGATCCGCCTGCGTCACCAGATCGGTTGCCGAGGTTTTTTCCGAAACATCCGTGTCGCCGAGGTTGCGAAAACGCGGCATGATCTCCGCACGCGCCGCCTCCTTTACGCATTCGCCGAGAAAGAGAATATCCTGATCTGAAATAGTCATGCGAATTGCTGTCCTTCATGCAAAGAGCCAGCCTGCTTAGCCGCCCTTTGATGAAGGATCGGTGACGCCAAGGCTGGAAAAGTCGAAGAGCTTCGGATCGAGCAGATGCGACGGGTTCACATGCGAAAGCGCCCGCAGCATCGTGTCCTTGCGTCCAGGCATGCGCCGTTCGATATCGGCGAGCATGTCCTTCATCGCATTGCGCTGCAACCCGTCCTGGGAGCCGCAGAGATCGCAGGGGATGATCGGGAACTGCATGGCGACGGCGAACCTGGCAAGATCGTCCTCGGCGGCATAGGCGAGCGGCCGAAGCACCATCAGGTCGCCCTCGTCGTTCAGAAGCTTTGCCGGCATGGAGGCAAGTCGCCCGCCATGAAAGAAATTCATGAAGAAGGTTTCCAGAATATCCTCACGGTGATGGCCGAGCACCAGTGCGTCGCAGCCCTCCTCCCGCGCGATCCGGTAGAGATTGCCGCGCCGCAGCCGCGAACAGAGCGAGCAATAGGTGGCGCCTTCGGGCACCTTTTCCTTCACGATCGAATAGGTGTCGCGATATTCGATCCGATGCCGGACGCCGATCTTCGTCAGATAATCCGGCAGCACATGCTTTGGAAAGTTCGGCTGTCCCTGGTCGAGATTGCAGGCGATAAGCTCGACGGGCAGCAGCCCGCGCCATTTGAGATCGAGCAGCAGCGCCATGAGACCGTAGGAATCCTTGCCGCCGGAAAGGCCGACCAGCCAGCGTTTCTGCCCCTTCAGCATGTCAAAGTCATCGAAAGCCTCACGTATTTGCCTGAGCAGGCGCTTGCGCAGCTTGTTGAAGGAGACCGAACGTGGCGCATCGGCAAAGAGTGCCGGGCCGGCGCCATCGTCGATTTCGCCAGTTTCCGGATCATCAGCGATGTTGGCTGCGATATTCATTGCTCCGTCCTATCGAAGGTCTGCCTGCCTTAGCAGAAAGTCATCCGGCAACACAGCCTCAATCGCCGAAAACCGACCAGCCGGTGCGGGCCGCAAGCATCTCAAGCGCCACGGCGCCAAGCTGCGAATTGCCAACCTTGTTCAGCCCCGGCGACCAGACCGCGATCGAGGCAATGCCGGGCGCTACCGCAAAAATGCCGCCGCCGACGCCGCTCTTGCCGGGCAGGCCGACATGATAGGCAAAGTCGCCCGAACCGTCATAATGGCCGCAGGTCAGCATCAATGCATTGATGCGCCGCGCCCGCTTCGGCGAGACCACGGAATGACCGGTCATCGGATTGCTGCCCCGCGCCGCCAGGAACAGCCCGGCGCGGGCCAACTGCTCGCAGCTCATCGCGAGCGCGCACTGATGGAAATAGACTCCGAGCACGTGATCGACGGGATGATCGAGATTGCGATAGGCGCGCATGAAATTGGCAAGCGCAACATTGCGGTAGCCGGTCTGCGTTTCCGACCGCGCCACCCTGTCGTCGATGGTGATCGACTCGTCATCGGCGAGATAACGCACGAAACGCAGCAGCTCGCCGATCGCCTCGCGCGGCGCATGGCCGGCCATGACAACGTCGGTGACGGCGATCGCGCCGGCATTGATGAAGGGATTGCGGGGAATGCCGCTCTCGTGTTCGAGTTGCACAATCGAATTGAAGGCCGATCCCGAAGGTTCGCGTCCGACGCGTTTCCACAGTCCCTCGCCGACCTTGCCGAGGGCCAAGGTCAGCGTAAAGACCTTGGATATGCTCTGGATCGAAAAGGCGATATCCGCATCGCCGACACGAAAGACCTGACCGTCGACGGTGACGATCGCCATGCCGAACTGCCGCGGGTCCACCTTGGCAAGCTCGGGAATATAGTCGGCGACCTTGCCCTCGCCGATACGCGGCAGGATATCGCTGTAAATGCTATCGAGGGTCGCCTGCAAATCCGCCATCGCTTCTCTCCGAATAACAAAAAAGCCGCCCGGAAGAGCGGCTTTTCCATATGCGAAAACGCCTGGTTTTTGTTAACGCGAATAGAATTCGACGACCAGATGCGGTTCCATGACGACCGGGAACGGAACGTCGCTGAGGGTCGGAACGCGGCCGTAGGTGGCGACCATCTTGTTGTGATCGACTTCGATATAGTCGGGAACGTCGCGCTCGGCGAGGCTGACGGCTTCCAGAACAGTCACGAGCTGCTTCGACTTTTCGCGAACTTCGATGACGTCGCCGGCCTTGCAACGGTAGGAACCGATGTTGACGCGGACGCCGTTGACGGTGACGTGGCCATGGTTGACGAACTGACGGGCAGCAAAGACCGTCGGAACGAACTTGGCGCGATAGACGATCGCGTCGAGGCGCGATTCCAGCAGACCGATCAGGTTTTCCGAGGTGTCGCCCTTGCGGCGGGCGGCTTCTGCGAAGATCGCGCGGAACTGCTTCTCGCGCAGGTCACCGTAGTAACCCTTGAGCTTCTGCTTGGCGCGCAGCTGCACACCGAAGTCCGACAGCTTACCCTTGCGGCGCTGGCCGTGCTGGCCCGGGCCGTATTCGCGGCGGTTCACCGGGGACTTCGGACGACCCCAGATGTTTTCGCCCATACGGCGGTCAATTTTGTATTTGGACGATTCGCGCTTGCTCATCGTATTTCCTTTCAAATGTTTATGGCGGCTTGTTGCCAAACCGTGCGAAGGAAACACGCCCTCCTCTGACCTCTGCCGAGGCCTGACAGGATGTTCCGGTTACGCGAACAGGAACGATCCACGGGACATGTCAAATGAAACACCGGACATTGCTGCCCGGTGCTTGGCGCGGTCTTTAGAGGCCTGCTATGAAAATGTCAACTGAGCCAAAGCCCGAAAACGCCACTATTCCGCAGCCAGAGGCTGATCGCCCGTATCCGGCGCGTTGGCGTCGCCTGGAGCCGTCTGACAATTCATGTCGGGAAACGCCACAATGCGCTTGCCGGAGAAATCCGTATGCACGACGACGATACCCTGCTCCTCGAAATAGCCGAGCAGGCGCCGCGCGCGCCGCGCCGAATGTGTGCCATAGGCGCGGGCAATGCGCGCATCCGACGGGCACGCCTCAGCGCGGACGGCGGCCTTGGCCAGCATCAGGAAGACACCCTGCAAATCGTCGGTGACGCCCGCCGACAGCGACAGCGCCGTCGCCCACTCATCGCTTGCCGCTGTTGCCGCATCGACGCCAGAGCGCGAGATCGCCACGCGCCGGCGGAAATCCGGCAGCGCGATCGGCGGCCCCGGCACGCGGCGCATGCGCAGCCGGACAAGAAAGTCCTGATAGAGCACGGAATCGGTGCGGAAGGCGGATGCGGGATCGTCGAGTATTTCGGCAAGCACACCGGCAAGGCGCTCCTCCCGTTCCTCGGCGGAGATCTCCGCCTGGCTCGCCCTCGTCTCCACCGGCGCTGGGGATGTGGCTGGCGCTGAGCGCGAGAGTTCGGCCAGGATATCGGTCGTCGGTCTCGGCGCCGGCGGTGCGCGGCGCACGAGCGGGCGCTGAAACTCTTCCGGGTCGGGCGTGAAGATCAGGTCCTCGACATCCTGCGGCGCATCCGGCAGCGGCATCAGCTTCGGGCTCGATGAGCGCGCCGAGGTCTCCACCGCGCCGATCTGGATCGGCAGCGGCCGGCGCGACAGGGCCGGCCCGAGAGCGACGAAATTGCCGCGCTTCAGATCGCGGAACATTTCCGCCTGGCGCCGATCCATGCCGAGCAGGTCGGCGGCGCGCGCCATGTCGATATCGAGGAAGGTGCGGCCCATCAGGAAGTTCGAGGCTTCGGCCGCGACGTTCTTGGCGAGCTTCGCGAGCCGCTGCGTTGCGATCACCCCGGCAAGCCCGCGCTTGCGGCCGCGGCACATCAGGTTGGTCATCGCGCCGAGCGACATCTTGCGCGCATCCTCCGAAACGTCTCCGCCGACCGACGGCGCAAACATCTGCGCCTCGTCGACGACCACGAGGACAGGATACCAATATTCGCGATCGGCATCGAACATGCCGTTGAGAAAGGCGGCAGCCGCGCGCATCTGCTGCTCGATATCGAGGCCCTCGAGCGTCAGAACGCAGGAAACTCGATGCTGGCGGATGCGGTTGGCGATGCCTGCCAGTTCCGCCTCGGTGCGCTCGCCGTCGACGACCACATGGCCGAACCTGTCGCTAAGGGTGACGAAATCACCTTCGGGATCGATGATGACCTGTTGCACCCATTGGGCGGACTGCTCGAGCAGGCGGCGCAGGAGATGCGATTTGCCGGAGCCGGAATTGCCTTGCACGAGCAGACGGGTCGCCAGCAACTCCTCGATATCAAGTGTCGCCGGAGCGCCGGACGCCAATCCCATATCGATGCCAACCTGCAATGCTGATCCTCGCGGCGAAGAGACTCACATGAATGAAGCGCCATTCTTCCGAAACGGCAACGCTCCGTCTATCAAAGAATGGACAGTTTTTCAGGGCCGGATTTCGCCAACCCACAGGACAATTCCGCTCATGCCCTCAAGCCGAATCCCTGCATCAGCCGCCGCGTCGCAAAATCGGGATTGCCTGACATGAAGACTGCAAAGTCGAAATTATCAGGATGCACTGCATCGGCAACCAGCGGCACCAGCGTGCGGGCGCGCCGCGCGATTGCCTCGGCTGGATCGAGCCAGTCGACCGGCCAGGGCGCAAGGCGGCGGAAAAGATTGGCCATGAAAGGATAGTGTGTGCAGGCAAGCACCACGATATCTGTCTTCTGGCCGCCCTTCTCGACGAAGCACTGGTCGATCTCGGCAAGCACCGCCTCGTCGGAGACGGCGTCACCACGAATATAGGCTTCGGCCATGCGCGCAAGGTTTTCCGAGCCGACAAGCCGCACGTGGCATTGCTGCGCGAAGGACTGGATGAGGTCGCGCGTATAGGCGCGCTTGACCGTCCCCGGCGTCGCCAGCACCGAAACCAAACCTGAGCGCGTCCGCTCCGCCGCCGGCTTGATCGCCGGCACTGTGCCGACGAAGGTCATCTGGGGAAAGGCGGCCCGCAGGTCGGCGCCAACGAGCGTGAAGGCGGTGTTGCAGGCGATGATACAGACTTCTGGATCGTGCTCCTGAAGCAGCTTGCCGAAGAGCCCGATGATGCGCTCTTTCAGCGCCTGCTCTTCCCACCCCCCATAGGGAAAGCCCGCATCATCAGCGACATAGATGAAGCCGCGTTCCGGCATTAGCACACGCACCTCGCGCAGCACGGTCAGCCCGCCTATGCCTGAATCAAAGATGAGGACGGGTTTCAGCTCATTGGTCGGCGCTGTCATCGGTTGGCGCTTCCTTGCCGGATCTGGTGAAACCGCCTTTGCGCGGACTGTTTCGCGAAAAGCGATCGAGGGAGGAGATGACGCCGCGCAGCACGCTGATTTCCTGTTCCGTGAAGGCCCGGCGGGAGAGAACAGCGCGAAGGTTGTCCACCATTTTCGGCTTTTTCGAGGGCGGATGGAAATAGTTGCGCGAATCGAGCGCTTCTTCCAGCTGGTCGAACAGGCCGAAGAGCTGCTCCTTTGTGGAAGGCCGCTGCCCGAGCGCCTGGAACGGCACGGCTTCCAGATCTTCCATGCCGGACTTCATCCATTCATAGGACATCAGAAGCACGGCCTGAGCAATATTCAGCGACGCGAAGGCGGGATTGACCGGGAAGGTCACGATCTCGTCAGCCAGCGCCACTTCCTCATTGGTCAGACCCCAGCGCTCACGACCGAAGAGAATGCCCGTTGCCTCGCCTGCCCGGAACTTTGTGCGCAGCGTTTGCGCGGCAAAGACCGGGGAGCGCACCGGCTTATAGTTGTCGCGGCTGCGCGCCGTCGTTGCATAGACGAAATTGAGATCGGCGATTGCCTGCTCCAGCGTGGCGTAGACCTTCGTCGCTTCGATCACGTGATCGGCCTTGGAGGCGGTCGCCTGCGCTTTCTCGTTCGGCCAGCCGTCGCGCGGATTGACGAGACGCAGTTCGGCCAGGCCGAAATTCGCCATGGCGCGTGCCACCATGCCGATATTCTCGCCCATCTGGGGCTCGACCAGAATGATGGCCGGCCCTTCGGCCACAAGTTGACGCTCGCTGTTCGTGCCTGCCATAGTCTTATCCCTGTTTCGAGCGCGCAATAGCCTCGCCCGACGCAAACGGCAAGGTGTCTGCCTGCGGATAGAGCCTTTCCAGCGCCGAACCGATCATCTCGAGCCCCACCCGGGCGCCTTCTCGCGACACTGGCAAATGCCGCCCTGTCGTTCGCGACGCCTTGCGCCTGACGAAGAAACAAGCAGAGCCGCGCGGCGCCGCGTCAGCGATCAACGCGAGATCCGCCGCGATCAGCCTCTTCTGATCATTGTCGGCAGGCGGTGCTTCGTAGCTCCTCGCCAGGATGCGCGCCCAATAGGTGCAGGAAAGAAAGATCGCCAATGTCTGGCGGATCTGGCCGGGCCGCGTCACCACCGACCAGGAGGAGCCAAGCGGGCGAGCCGCCACCGTCACGTCGCGATAGCAGGCGTCGATCTTCTGCGACAATTCGATCAACTCGAAACCGCTCTTGCCCGCGCCGATTGCGCCTAGCAGCTCGCGCAGCGCCTGGAACCAACGGGCGAGCGCCGTATCGAGCGCGCCACGCGTGCGCGCCGGGAAAACGACGAAAGCGACTGCCGTTCCGGCCGCCGCGCCGATCATCGTCTCCCCGATGCGCAGTTTGAGCAGATCGAGCGTCAATACGCCGGTCATGCCGTAGACCAGACAGAGCACGATCGAAACGAAGAAGGTCATCGTCGCGTAGGAAACCTGCAGGAAATAGAAGGCGAGAAAGATGCCTATGGCCATGACCGGAATAGCGACACCGGGCACGCCCGAAATCAACGTCGCCAGGAGGAGGCCCATGGCGATGCCGAACACCGTGCCGAGCGAACGCGATAACGCTTTCATGGCTGTATCGCCGCGCGAATTGGTGTTGGTAAAGACAAGGAAAGAGGCAAGCACCGCCCAAAACCAGCGCTCGCGCGACAAGAGCAAACCAAAGCCCATGGCGATCGCCGAGGCGAGCGTGATCTGCAGCGCTGAACGCAACAGCGGATTGGCCAGCGAAAAATCGATCGCCTGAACTTGCGCGATATCCTTGGCCGCATCAATGCCGGAGAAACCGGATGCCCGTCCCTTGTTGATCGCCTCGACCAGTTGCCGCCGCGCTTCGCCCAGCCAGAGCAGCGCCCGTACGGTTTCGCCCTGCGGCTGATCCTTGATGGCCTCGGCCATTCCCTCATATCTTTTGAGTTCCGCCGCCTCAGACTCTGGAAGCTCAGCACGATAGCGCTTTCGGCGGCAAGATGCGCGTCGAAGAGCCGGATCGCCAGCTCCGCAGCGGGATCGGAAGCGCCGTCGAAGACGCCCGCTGATGGGCGCGGGATGAAGGTCTCGGCCATCAGCACCACTTCCTTCAGCCGGTCTTCCAGCTGGCGCAGTTCCTGCCGATCGGCATCGCCGATGTCGCCACTGGCGGCAAGGGCAGCGAGCTTGAAGAGGATCTGATTGATCCGCCCGCTGACACTTTCGAGCGAGCGCAGCAGATCGCGCCGCCAGTCATCAGGTAGAAGCACCACCCTTACCACATGGCCGACAAGCACGGAGACGACCGGCCCGATCGTCACCTCGGGCAGTTCGGCAAGCGGCGGCTGGAAATAGGCCCCCATGAAATAGGAGGTGAAGGCGAACATGCCGATCGCAAATCCGCGCGGCCCGAACACGCGGCCCGCCGATGCGAGCAGGGTCAGGAACACGAGGACGATGGTCAGCGTCACCCGCGAGGCCATGCGCAGGCGCGAAAGCGCCGGATCATTGGCATGCAGCCAGTCGCGGAACTGAAAACGGGAAAACAAATGCATGAGCCCCTCATGCCATGAAGCATCGATAGATACCGCCGCCGGAGCGGAAATCAAACCGCTGACACCCAATGCCGATCGAATGTCGCGCTTACTCGCCCTTGGCGATCAGCACCATAGTTTCCTTGAGCGAGGTCGGCCCCTGCCCCTCTTCACCCTGAATCATGATGTCGTCGATGACGGATTTGCCGTTCTCCTCAATGACCTCGAAACGCACAGTCGTGAAGTCATCCTTGTTAGGTGCGCCTTCCATGCAGGTCGCCGCCTTGAATTTCACCGTCACCTCTGTCGTGCCGTTTGCCGGCTGACCGCGTTCGATGGAAAGGTCCTGCAGCGGACAGGCATCTTGGCCGTTGACGATGACGTCATAGTCGAAGGGCGAAATGCCATCCTCGTCGGCCGCCGGGTTCTGGGCGGCTGCCTTGTATTTGTCGCCGAAGTCCTTGCTGTAGAGCCGGCCGAGCACGCTTTCCTCGAAAATATCGATCCAGTCGCTGACATCGCTCGCCCAGTTTGTCTGCGTGTCCTTCATGATTTCCTTGACCGGCTCAGTCGCATCGGCCGCAAGCAAAAGGCCAGGTGCAACAGACACGGCGACAACGAGGCCGGCGAACAGAACGGCGATCTTCTTCATGGCAAAATGTCCGGGACTCGGTCGGGCTTATGCCGCGGAGGTTAGCCATTTTCCGGCCCTTGGCAATGGCGGCAAAAACGTCATGTCCCTGCCCGTTGCAGCTTTGCGTTCCCGGCTCACAATGCTATAGCGCTCCGGATTACATCACCCAGCCGGGGCAACCGCCCCATTCCAAGCTTAACGAGGCAGATACATGAAGAAGATCAAGGTCGCCAATCCCGTCGCCGATCTCGACGGCGATGAAATGACGCGCATCATCTGGCAGCTCATCAAGGATAAGCTGATCCATCCGTATCTCGACCTCGACATCGACTACTACGACCTCTCGGTCGAAAACCGCGACGCCACCAACGACCAGGTCACCGTCGACGCCGCCAACGCCATTAAAAAGTACGGCGTCGGCATCAAGTGCGCGACCATCACGCCCGATGAAGCCCGCGTCAAGGAATTCAACCTCAAGGAAATGTGGAAGAGCCCGAACGGCACGATCCGCAACATCCTCGGCGGCGTCATCTTCCGCGAGCCGATCATCTGCCGCAACGTGCCGCGCCTGGTTCCCGGCTGGACCCAGCCGATCGTCGTCGGCCGTCACGCTTTCGGCGACCAGTATCGCGCCACCGACTTCAAATTCCCCGGCAAGGGCAAGCTGACGATCAAGTTCGTCGGCGAAGACGGCACGGTCATCGAGAAGGAAGTCTTTAACGCTCCGGGCGCCGGCGTTGCCATGGCCATGTACAACCTCGATGAATCGATCCGCGAATTCGCCCGCGCTTCGATGATGTACGGCCTGATGCGCAAGTGGCCGGTCTACCTGTCGACCAAGAACACCATCCTCAAGGCCTATGACGGCCGCTTCAAGGACATTTTCGAAGAAGTCTACGAGACCGAATTCAAGGACCAGTTCAAGGAAGTCGGCATCACCTATGAACACCGCCTGATCGACGACATGGTCGCTTCGGCCCTGAAGTGGTCTGGCGGCTACGTCTGGGCCTGCAAAAACTATGACGGCGACGTCCAGTCCGACACGGTTGCGCAGGGCTTCGGCTCGCTCGGCCTGATGACCTCGGTTCTGCTGACGCCCGACGGCAAGACGGTTGAAGCCGAAGCCGCTCACGGCACGGTGACCCGCCATTACCGCCAGCACCAGAAGGGCCAGGAAACCTCGACGAACTCGATCGCCTCGATCTTCGCCTGGACCCGCGGCCTCGCGCACCGCGCCAAGCTCGACGACAATGCCGAACTCGCCAAGTTCGCCTCGACGCTGGAAAAGGTCTGCGTCGATACCGTCGAATCCGGCTTCATGACCAAGGACCTGGCGCTGCTCATCGGCCCCGACCAGCCGTGGCTCTCGACCACCGCCTTCCTCGACAAGATCGACCAGAACCTGCAGAAGGCCATGGCGTAATCAGGTCTTTTCGGAATAGCATTGACGGCGGGGATTTCCCCGCCGTTTTTCGTTTTGGGAGAATTGAAAATGACGGCGACCGTGCGCCCGCTCCAACCCTCTGACCGCGCCGCCTGGGAGCCCTTATGGGCGGCTTACCAGCGTTTCTACGAAGTAGTCATCCCGCCTGAAACCACGGACCTCACCTGGGGCCGCTTCCACGATCCCGACGAACCGATGCACGCGCTCGGCGCCTTCGACGAAGACGGCCGCCTCGTCGGCATCGCCCACGCGATCTTCCATCGCTCCTGCTGGCTGCCGCAATGGACCTGCTATCTGCAGGACCTTTATGTCGAGGACAGCCAACGCGGGCTCGGCAGCGGAGCCGCGCTGATCGAGGCTGTCGCCGGGCTGGCACGGCAAAACGGTGCCGGCCGGCTCTACTGGATGACCCATGAAGGCAATGTCACCGCCCGGCGCCTCTACGACAGGATCGCCGAACGCTCGGGGTTCATCCAGTACCGCAAGGCGCTTTGAACGCCGGGGGTTGCACAAGGATCTTGCCGCTCTATTGATTCTGCCGAGCGGGAAACGCCTGAAATAATCGCTACACGATGAGGATGTCATGACCGAAGAACTGGTATTCTATACCAACCCGATGTCGCGCGGACGCATCGCGCGCTGGATGCTGGAGGAGATCGGGCAGCCCTATCGCACCGAACTCCTGACCTTCGGTGAAACCATGAAGGCGCCGGAATATCTCAAGGTCAATCCGATGGGCAAGGTGCCGGCGATCCGTCACGGCAACACCATCGTCACCGAATGCGCAGCGATCTGCGCCTATCTTGCCGAAACCTTTCCGGAAAAGGGTCTGGCGCCGAGGCCGGAGGAGCGCGCCGCCTATTACCGCTGGTTGTTCTTTGCCGCCGGCCCTCTTGAATCGGCGGTAACGATGAAAGCGCTCGGCTTCGAAATTCCCGCCGAACGCCTGCGCATGGCCGGCTGCGGCGGTTTCGGCGACGTCATGAACACGCTCGAAATGGCCGTCTCCGGCTCGACCTATGTCACCGGCGAACGCTTCACCGCCGCCGACGTCTATGTCGGCGCCCATATCGGCTGGGGCCTCGGTTTCGGCAGCATTGAAAAGCGCCAGGCCTTCATCGATTATTTCGGCCGCATCAGCGAGCGGGAAGCCTACAAACGCGCCAATGACCTGGACGACGAGGCCGGCAAGACGATACAGGCCGCCTGACGTTCAATCCGGCGCGACGGCCAAGCCGCCGCGTCGGGGATGTCCGCCGTCAGGCGAGCGGCATGTGAATATCCGTCATCAGTTCGGTCGGCGGCACCTCGCGCGGGTTGTTCAGATACTCCTCGAACATGATGCTGTCCTTCAGCTGCCGTCCTGACTTTGGCAGCCACTCCGCGTAGAGCCACTGATAGGCCTTATACATGTCGGCATAGGGACCTTTGTGGCGTAGCACGGCATAGTCGCCACCGTCGAAACTGCGCCGCTCGAACGGCGCCTCGGCTGGAACGTCCGAACCACTCGTGACGCAGGCGATCGAGCGCAGCTTCTCAGCCGGCACGATGTCCGGGTCATCGACATAGACGCCGATCATCCGCATAGCGGGTCTGCCAAGGCCGCGGGCGGAAAGTGTGCCGAACAACGTCTCGAAGGCTTTGCCGATCTGCATGTAGATCCGTTCACGGCTTGGCTCGATGCGCCGTTTCCCGAAACTGCCGCAATATATGCTCGCAACAGTCTTTACCGGGCTCGCGTGCCGTTTCGCACTGCAGACGAGAAACTGACCGCCGCCGCCGCGCAGCGAAAACAAAACCGGCTGCGAAATCCAAGATCTCGCAGCCGGCTGCTCTTTCAAACAGTTCTCACGCTCGACGATCAGCCTGCAAGTGCCGCTGCAACAGCCTCGAGCGCCTCATCAGCCTTGGCGCCGTTCGGACCGCCGGCCTGCGCCATGTCGGGACGTCCGCCGCCGCCTTTGCCGCCGAGGGCGGCCGAGGCGACACGCACCAGATCGACAGCACTGAAACGCTCAACGAGATCCGGCGTCACCGCAACGACGGCGCTCGCCTTGCCATCTTCGGATACACCGATCAGCGTCACGATGCCGGAACCGATGCTGGCCTTGCCGTCATCGGCAAGACCCTTCAGGTCCTTCGGATCGACGCCGGCCACGGCCTTACCGAGGAATTTCACTCCAGCGACCTCGCGCACCGCATCGGCAGAGCCGCCCTGCCCGCCGCCCATGGCGAGCTTGCGCTTGGCGTCGGCCAGTTCCTTTTCGAGCTTGCGGCGCTCGTCCATCAGCGCTTCGACGCGCGACAGAACTTCCGAAGGCTGCACCTTCAGCGAGGCAGCGAGCGTCTTCACGCGATCATCCTGCTCGGCGAGATATTCGCGCGCCGATTCACCGGTCACCGCTTCGATACGGCGAACACCGGCGCCGACGGCGCTTTCGCCGAGGATGCGCACGAGGCCGATCTGACCGGTCGCCGACACATGCGTGCCACCACAAAGTTCGACCGAGTAAGGCCTGTTGCTTTTTGCGCCGTGCAGACCCGTGCCCATCGAAACGACGCGCACCTCATCGCCGTATTTCTCGCCGAAGAGCGCCATCGCGCCTTCGGCGATCGCGTCGTCGACGCTCATCAGGCGGGTCGTGACGGGCGCATTCTGCAGCACGATCTCGTTTGCCATGTCCTCGACCACCTTCAACTCCTCGGCCGACATCGGCTTGGGATGCGAAACGTCGAAACGCAGGCGCTCGGGCGCAACCAGCGAGCCCTTCTGGGCAACGTGGGTTCCGAGCACTTCGCGCAGCGCCTCGTGCAGCAGGTGGGTTGCCGAATGGTTGGCGCGCAGACGCGAACGGCGTGCATGGTCGACAGTCAGAACGACAGCATCGCCGGTCTTGAAGGCACCTTGGACGACGGTGCCGGTATGCACGAAGAGGCCCTCGCCCTTCTTCTGCGTGTCCGATATCTCGATCTTGCCGTGGTCCGAGGAGATGACGCCGGTATCGCCCATCTGACCGCCGGATTCTCCATAGAACGGCGTCTGGTTGACGACGATCTGCACCTTGTCGCCGGCCTTGGCTTCGTCGGCAACGGCGCTGTCTTTGACGATCGCCTGCACCACGCCTTCAGCGCTCTCTGTGTCGTAACCGAGGAACTCGGTTGCGCCATGCTTTTCCTTAAGCTCGAACCAGACGGTTTCGGTTGCCTTCTCGCCGGAGCCGGCCCAATGCGAGCGGGCTTCGGCCTTCTGGCGCTCCATGGCATCGGTGAAGCCCGCGATGTCGACGCCGATCTCGCGAGCGCGCAGGGCGTCTTGCGTCAGGTCGAGCGGGAAGCCGTAGGTGTCGTAAAGCTTGAAGGCGGTCTCGCCATCCAGCATGTCGCCCTTGCCGAGATCTGTGGTCGCATCCGACAGCAGCGACAGGCCACGCTCCAGCGTCTTGCGGAAGCGGCCTTCTTCAAGCTTCAGCGTCTCTGAGATCAGCGCCTCGGCGCGCACGAGTTCCGGATAAGCGCGGCCCATCTCCTGCACCAGCGTCGGCAGCAGCTTGTACATCAGCGGCTCCTTGGCGCCGAGAAGCTGGGCGTGCCGCATGGCGCGACGCATGATACGGCGCAGCACATAGCCTCGGCCCTCATTCGACGGCAGCACGCCGTCGGCGATCAGGAAGGCCGAGGAGCGCAGATGGTCGGCGATGACGCGGTGGCTGGCACTGCCTTCCGCCTTGACTCCTATCGTGTCCTCGATGGTGCCGGTCAGCATGCGGAAAAGATCGGTATCGAAGACGCTCTGAACGCCCTGGAGGATGCAGGCCATGCGCTCCAGACCCATGCCGGTGTCGATCGACGGACGCGGCAGCGGATTGCGAACCCCCGGCTCGGTCTGCTCGAACTGCATGAAAACCAGGTTCCAGAATTCCAGGAACCGGTCACCGTCTTCCTCGGGCGAACCGGGAGGGCCGCCCCAGACATTCTCGCCCTGGTCAATGAAGATTTCCGAGCACGGGCCGCAGGGGCCGGTATCGCCCATCTGCCAGAAGTTGTCGGAGGTCGGGATGCGGATGATCTTGTCGTCGGAGAAACCGGCGATCTTCTTCCACAAAGCCGCAGCTTCCTCGTCTTCGGAATAGACGGTCACCAGCAGACGATGCTTCGGCAGGCCGAACCCTTCGGTCACCAGCTTCCAGGCAAGCTCGATCGCATTCTCCTTGAAATAGTCGCCGAAGGAGAAATTGCCGAGCATTTCGAAGAAGGTCAGGTGACGCGCGGTATAGCCGACATTGTCGAGGTCATTATGCTTGCCGCCGGCGCGCACGCACTTCTGCGAGGTTGTCGCCGTCGCATAAGGACGTTTTTCCAGGCCGGTGAAGACGTTCTTGAATTGCACCATGCCGGCATTGGTGAACATCAGCGTCGGGTCGTTGCGCGGCACGAGCGGACTGGACGGAACGATCTCGTGGCCGTTCTTCTTGAAATAGTCGAGGAAGGTCGACCGGATATCGTTCACGCCGCTCATTCTATGCCCTTCAATGCTGCCCGAGGCCGGTAAATACAAATCCATCGGCTTTTAACGTTCGCCTCCGCCACTGTCCAGCCGACAAACAAAACCGGCCGCATTCTGATAAGGGAATGCAGCCGGCTGAGATATCAGATCAAGTTCAAGCGCGAAAATTACATTTCCGCGGCGGCATCGCCGTCATCGGCATCCGGACCGCCATTCTGCAGGAAACGATCGGCGATCAGGCCGGCATTCTGGCGCAGCGCCAGCTCGATCTCCCGAGCGAGATCCGGATTGTCGCGCAGGAAGGTTTTGGCGTTTTCGCGGCCCTGGCCGAGACGCTGGCTGTTATAGGAGAACCAGGCGCCCGACTTCTCGACGATACCGGCCTTGACGCCGAGATCGACGAGTTCGCCTGTCTTCGACACGCCTTCGCCATACATGATGTCGAACTCGACCTGCTTGAAGGGAGGCGCCATCTTGTTCTTGACGACTTTGACGCGGGTCTGGTTGCCGACCACCTCTTCGCGCTCCTTGACCGAGCCGATGCGGCGAATGTCGAGGCGCACGGACGCATAGAATTTCAGCGCATTGCCGCCCGTCGTTGTCTCCGGCGAACCGAACATGACGCCGATCTTCATGCGGATCTGGTTGATGAAGATCACCATGCAGTTCGACTTGGAGATCGAAGCGGTCAGCTTGCGCAGCGCCTGGCTCATCAGGCGGGCTTGCATGCCCGGCAGGCTGTCGCCCATCTCGCCTTCGATTTCGGCGCGCGGCGTCAGCGCGGCGACCGAGTCGACGACGAGAACGTCGACGGCGCCGGAGCGCACCAGCGTGTCGGTGATTTCGAGCGCCTGCTCGCCGGTGTCTGGCTGCGAGATCAGAAGGTTCTGCAGATCGACGCCAAGCTTGCGGGCATAGACCGGGTCGAGCGCGTGTTCAGCATCGACGAAAGCGCAGATGCCGCCCTTCTTCTGCGATTCCGCAATGGTTTGCAGCGCAAGCGTTGTTTTGCCCGAGCTTTCCGGCCCATAGATTTCAATGATACGGCCCTTCGGCAGACCGCCGATGCCGAGGGCGATATCAAGACCAAGCGAGCCCGTCGAAACCGTCTCGATCTCGACAACGTTCTCGTTGGAACCGAGTTTCATAATCGAGCCCTTGCCGAACGACCGCTCAATCTGTGAGAGTGCCGCTTCAAGCGCCTTGCTTTTGTCCACCGATTTGTCCTCTACCAGCCGCAATGAATTCTGAGACATCCGATCCACCTTTAGGTTATTGAAGCCGCTCAAGCAATGTCGAGTTTGTACCCTATTTGTTCCATTCCCGCAATAGGCGTACAAACATTTGAAAGAAAAAGGTAAAACGGCCCGTGTTCTACATTTGTTTTATCAATGCAAAGCAACGGCTTAGGCCTTATGAGCCGGCTTTGTCGCAGCCAGGCGGACCGCTTCGATTCGCCTTTCCCGGGTTATGAGAAGCGGGTGAGTTGATGAAAAAGATTCTCGTTCTCGGCGGCGCCCATATCGACAGGCGTGGCCGCATCTCCGGCGAAACGGCGCCAGGGGCCAGCAACCCCGGCACCTGGATCGAGGAGCCGGGCGGCGGCGGTTTCAATGCGGCGCGCAACCTTGCAAGACTGGGCTTTCACGTGACGATGATCTCGCCGCGCGGCGGCGATCCCTTCGGCGAAATGGTCGGCGAAGCCGCCGATTTCGCCGGCATCGACGACCGGCCCTTCGTCTTCCTCGACCGCAAGACGCCGAGCTACACAGCGATCATCGAGAAGAACGGCGACCTCGTGATCGCCCTTGCCGACATGGATCTCTACCGCTTCTTCGTGCCGCGGCGCCTGTCCATCCGCTGGGTGCGCGAGGCCTTCGCCGCGCATGATTTCATTCTCGTCGACGCCAATCTGCCGGAAGAGACGATCGCGGCGATCGTCGCCAAGGCGAACTCCCTGGCCAAACCCGTCGCGGCCATCGCAATCTCGCCGGCCAAGGTGGTCCGGCTGAAACCCTGCATCGCGGATATCGACTATCTGTTCCTGAACGAGGCCGAAGCCGCTGCCGTTACCGGCGTGCAGCCGGAGGATTCGGGCGGTTGGCCGCCGCTCCTGAACGAGATCGGCATCAGAAACGCCGTGGTCACCCGCGGCCGGCGCGAGCTTGTTGCGATTTGCAAAGACCGCGCCGTGGCGCTGCAGCCGCCAATCGCCGACACCGTCGCCGATGTCACGGGCGCCGGCGATTCCCTTGCCGCCGGCACGCTCGCCGCCTTGATATTTGGCCTGCCGCTTGAGGAGGCCATTCGCCACGGCGCGGCGGCGGCAGCGCTCACGGTGCAGTCACGGCACGCCGTCAACGAAAATCTGACGCCGGATCTCTTGAACGAGGCACTTGCCCTTGTTCCCGAGGTCAGAATTCTACATTGAAGCGACTGAATTAAAGAGTTGAGCATGATGCCGTTCGAAAACCGCCCACGCTTTTCGGTTTCATGCTCCGCCGATCACAGGACAAGATCATGACCAAGCCCATCTCCCCTCTTCTGCCGATCGCCTATTCGAAGGAGGTCGCCAGCGCCAAGCAGCGCGGCGCACCGCTGGTGGCGCTGGAATCGACCATCATCACGCATGGCATGCCCTATCCCGGCAATATCGAAATGGCGCGCAGCGTCGAGACGATCATTCGCGAACAGGGCGCCGTGCCGGCAACGATCGCGGTCATCCACGGCACGCTGCATATCGGCCTTGAAGCTGCGCAACTGGAGCAGCTTGCCAAGGCAACTGAGGTGATGAAGGTGTCGCGGGCCGATCTCGCCTTCGCGATCGCCGAGCGCCGCACCGGCGCCACCACGGTCGCGGCGACGATGATCGCGGCGGCCCGCGCCGGCATTCGTGTCTTCGCCACAGGCGGCATCGGCGGCGTGCATCGCGGCGCCGAGGAAAGCTTCGATATATCAGCCGATCTCGAAGAGCTCGCGCGCACCGGCGTTATCGTCGTCTGCGCCGGCGCCAAGGCAATCCTCGACATTCCAAAGACGCTTGAAGTGCTGGAGACGCGCGGCGTGCCCGTGGTCACCTATGAGAGCGAAGAATTCCCAGCCTTCTGGTCGCGTTCATCAGGTATCCGCAGCCCGCTCTCGCTGAACAGCCCGGCGGCCATCGCCAATTTCCAGACGGTGCGCGAACAGCTCGGCATCGACGGCGGCATGCTCGTCGCCAATCCGGTGCCGGAAGCCGACGAAATCGCGCGTGAAGAGATGGAAATCTATATCGAGCGGGCACTTGATAGCGCCGAGCGCGACGAAGTGACCGGCAAGGCGGTGACGCCTTATCTGCTCTCGACCATCTTCGACCTGACGGATGGTCAGAGCCTGAAGACGAACATCGCTCTGGTGGAGAACAATGCAAGGCTTGCGGCGGAGATTGCCGTGGCTTTGGGTGAGTAATTTTTGACGGCCGGGCCGGTCCCGCCATACAGATAGATAGTGCCGTTGAGCCGCCCCTCTGCCCTGCCGGGCATCTCCCCCACAGGTGGGAGATTGGCTGGACCCAAGGTTTACCAAAACAATAGGCGTTGTAGCTCGGCAAAGCGGTGGCTGTGTGGGACGGCTAAGCCGCTCATCGAGCTCCCCCCTTGTGGGGGAGATGTCCGGCAGGACAGAGCGGGTGCCACACAGTGTGCTCTCTCCGGAAACCATCAAGCCGTAATTAGCTATCCAACGTTTCCTTCACCACCACGGCAAGCTGCTTCAGCGAGAACGGCTTGGGCAAAAATCCGAATTTCGCATCCGGGGGCAGATTGCGGGCAAAGGCGTCCTCGGCATAGCCGGAGACGAAGATGAATTTCAGGTCGGGATAATTCTTTCGCAACTCGCGCAGCAGCGTCGGGCCGTCCATTTCGGGCATGACCACGTCGGAAACGACAATGTCGACCTTGCCCTCGAGCTCCTCCATGATGCTCAGCGCCTCGACGCCCGAGCCCGCCTCATGCACGGTGTAGCCGCGCGTTTCCAGCATGCGCTTGCCGCCGCGGCGCACCGCTTCCTCGTCTTCGACGAGAAGGACGACGGCCGAGCCGGTCAGGTCCTCCGGCTGCTGCGCGGTCACCGCGGGCGCGGCTGGGACTTCATTGATGGCACTGTCGATCGAACCCGCCTCCGCGGCAATCGCCGGCTCCGGGATGTGGCGCGGCAGGAAGACCCGGAAGGTCGTGCCTTTGCCGACTTCGGATTCTGGCTGGATGTAGCCGCCGGACTGCTTGACGATGCCGTAGACCATGGCGAGACCAAGCCCGGTGCCCTTGCCGACATCCTTGGTGGTGAAGAAGGGCTCGAAAATCTTGTCCATGATCTCGGGCGCGATGCCTGTCCCGGTATCGGCGACTTCGACCAGCACCATGTCCTCGGCCGGCATGTAGGAATAGTTGAAGGCCGCGACGTCGGCTGCAGTCAGATTACGGGTGCGCAGCGTCAGCGTGCCGCCGTCGGGCATTGCGTCGCGCGCATTGACGCAGAGATTGATTAGCACCTGCTCGAATTGCGAAAGGTCCGTTTTGACGGGCCAGAGATCGCGGCCATATTGCACATCGAGCTTGACATTGGTGCCGGAGAGCAGCCGGTCGACCAGCATGCGCAGGTCGCCGACGACATCGGTGAGGTTCAGCACCGAGGGCCGCATCGTCTGCTTACGTGAGAAGGCGAGCAACTGGCGCACCAGCACCGCGGCGCGGTTGGCGTTGCGCTTGATTTCCATCAGATCGGCGAAGCTTGCATCGGAAGGACGCGCCTGCAGCAGCAGGTGATCGGAAGAAAGCAGGATCGCCGTCAGGACGTTGTTGAAGTCATGTGCAATACCACCGGCGAGCGTTCCGACAGCGTTCATCTTTTGCGTCTGCGCCATTTGCGCTTCCAGCGCCTTCTGCTCGGTCACCTCGACGGCATAGACGATCGCCGCTTCTTCCGGCGCCTCGTCGCTCTGGTCGATGACGGCGTTGACATAGAAGCGGAAATAGCGCGCCTCGTCGGTCGGCGTGCGGGTGTCGAGCGGCGGGATGTCACCCTGCCGGTCCTTGGCGGCCGTCAGCGCCGCGGCCAGTTGCGGCCGGTCGCTCTCCTGCACGATGGTTTCGAGATACGGCGCCTTTTCCAGGTCGTCGCGCGAGACGATGCCGGAGAACAGCTTCAGGAACGGAGCGTTGGTGCGCAGGATGCGTCCATCGCCGTCGACCGAGGCGATCGCCATCGGCGTATTGTTGAAGAAGCGGGTGAAGCGCATGGCGGCGGCCGAAGCGGACTGGCCGCTCTCGCTGCTCTTTCCGCGCGCCAGCACGATCGTCCGGCTTTCGCCTGGAGCGCCGTCGCGCATCGAGGTGACGCTGTGGATGATCTGCACCGGCAGGCTCTGGCCGTTGGTCTTGCGCAGATCGAGATCCAGCGTCACGGTTTTTTTCAGGCCGGGCTCGGCCTGCACCGACTGGATCAGCGCCAGCCCCTCGCCCGCCACCAGATCGCCAATCGACATCGAGCCGGGCAGGAACTTGGTCAGGTCGAGGCCCAGCCACTCGGCAAGTGTCGCGTTCAGGTAGAAGATTTCGCCCTTCCTGCCGGCAGAGAAGAAACCGGCCGGAGCGTGATCGAGATAGTCGATCGCATTCTGCAGCTCCTTGAAGAAGCGCTCCTGATCGTCGCGTTCGGCGGTAATGTCGGTGATCTGCCAGATCTGAAGCGGCTTGCCGCCATCATCCTCCGGCTGCAGCAGCCGCACCTTCAGCCGGTACCAATGCGCGCCCGAGCTGTTGCTGCCGGGCCCGACGGCGCGCAGCAGGCGGAATTCCTCCCGGCCCTCCTTGCCCTCGCGCAGACCGTTGACCAGCCGGTAGAGCGCCTCGTTGGATTCGCGATGCCGCGACAGCAGCGTTTCCAGCGTCTGCACTTCTGTTGCCTTGCGCGCGCCGGTGAGCGCGCCATAGGCGGCGTTGGCATAGATGATACGGCCCTTTTCGTCGGTGATCAGCGTGCCATCCGGGTGGCTGTTGAGGAAGGCGCGCGCCAGGCTGTCGGACTGGCGCTGCGGCATCACCTCGATGAAGCCGATGACGGAAGATACCAGGAAGAAGATGCCGACCATGGCGAGAACGCCTAGACCGCCGAGCACCATCTCGTTGTCGAGCGATCGCTTGAAGACGACAAAAGCCCCGGCGGCCGCGATCAGCACGAGCGCCAGGAGAAGAATGCGCAAAACCGTGCCAGAACGCCCCCCACGATCCACAAGCGGTGCGTTATAGTCGTCGACCTGACGCGGTTTCGTCATATATTCCTCGCATATGCCCCCCCACCTCGTAGCACGAATAAGAAGCGGGAATCAGGCGCTCTTTCCTTCTTAGCAATTTGCCAAGCCGGCAAAAACACCGGTCGCCGGCAAGACCGCTTGAATTCACAGGCAAGAGCGCCATCTGCGGCTGATGCCTGCGGCAGCTGCCTGCGCGCGACGCCGGCAGCTGCAATTCGGCATAACACGAAATCGCATTCGTGCATGGCTGGACAGGGCCGGCTGCCCTTGCCTAAGGGACGGAAAAGTCGTCAATATGTGCCGAATGTGAAATGGAGTGAGTGACTATGTTCGATGATCTTGTCGCAGCCTATGGCAGCCGTTTCCTGCTTGCGGCCGGTGGCGTTGGCCTGGCGCTCCTCCTGCTCATTCTGGCACTCTGGCTGATGCGAGGCCGCGCCCCGTCGCCCTTTGTACGCGGCGGTCGCAACCGTCAGCCCCGCCTGCAGGTGCTGGACGCGGCAGCCGTCGACGCCCGCCGCCGGCTGGTGCTGGTGCGCCGAGATGATGTCGAGCATCTTATCATGATCGGTGGCCCGACCGATATCGTCATTGAAAGCCGGATCCTGCCGCAGACGACCGAGCAGCCGGAAAGCCTCTCACGCCCGGAGCCTGCCGCCGAGCGGCCGATTTCAGTCCCGCGGCCGGAAACACCGCCTGTTTCCGCCGCCCGTGCGCCGGTCACACCCCGCGCCGAGCCGGCCGCCGGCCCCCCCTTCGCTGCGCCCACCGCATCGGAGCCGCGGCCGCGCCCCGAACCATCGGCCGCGCCCACCATGCCGCCGCCGGTGGCCACCGGCCCTCTTCCGCCAGAACCGGCGACGGTACCTCTATCGACCGAACACGACCAATCCCTACGCGCTGTCCCGCCCCAAGCGCGCACCCCGGAGCGCCCCTCTGCTGCCGCCGGCGCGCAGCCGGCATCGTTCCGCGATACCGCAAGCGCCGCCGAAATCCTGGATGCCGCCCGCCAGCGCGTGCTGCCTCAGCAGCGCATCGAGCCCGAGGTCTCCGCCCCGGATATGCCGGCGCCGCGCGCCGCTGCCGCTACGGCCGAGGACGATGCGGCTGTGCAATCGGCAGCGGCGATCCGCCGTGATTTCCAACGGGTGCTGGAAGAGGAAATGTCAAACAATTTGACGGCCGAGCGCATCGTGCCGGCCCCGGCAAATCAGGGCCCTCGTCAGGCCGCGCCGCAGCCGGCCAACCAGCCGCGCCGTGATCCCGAACTTGCCCCCATCACCGGTGCCGATACCGAACTGCAGAAAGAAGTTGCCCGCATCTTCGGCGAAATGAGCGTCAATCGCGACAAGTAAGACAAACGCTTACATCCGGTTGCTGTCGCTCAGCCTTCGTCATGAAGTTGCATAAAAGCCGCAATGCTGCGGCTTTCACGTCACCGATGCCTCGGGGACTCCCTATCACGCTGATCATTTGCTATCGATCGGGCTGAAGAGCATTGGCGCATTCGAGGTAGACTTTGCCTAAGTAAATACCGGTCTCACCCCAGTTTTACCCGTATTGTCGCAAGCGACGCGCTGGCGGCATGCGAACATGTTCATCGGGTGGTGGCGAGAGACCGGTTTGGCATTGTTACAATGTGCCATGTGCTCCGCTGTCTCAGCTCTTCAGCCGCCCACGACATCGCCATACCGCGCCCGCAAGGGTTTTCTCATGCACCATCTTGGTGGACTTCCGAACGGAAGACCAAGACGATATGTGCAAGACACTTCGGGTCCGATGGACCATCACTCCCAAGACGGCGCCGCAGCCATGGATTGCCTGCGGCGGATGCGGGGGCCTCAGAGCTTTCCGATCCAGCGGCAAGATCCGGCTTAATGCAAACGGTCGCAAGCTCGACGCCTGGCTGATCTACAAATGCCTGATCTGCGAAAGGACATGGAACCGCCCGATCTTCGAACGCCGAAATATTCGAGACGTCGATCCGATGATTCTCGACGCGCTGCAGTCCAACGACCCGAGCTGGATTCGGGCGGAAACCTTCAATCTTGATGCGCTGCGGCGCAAGTCACAGCGTGTGGACGAGTTCGCCGAATTCGACATCACCAAGGAGATTCGGCACGAGACCACAGGCTGGACGAGCCTGGAAATCGAACTTACGGCCCCGTTTCCAGCAAGCATGCGCCTGGATCGGCTGCTGGCCAGCGAGTTGAAGATATCACGCTCCCGCCTGCAGGCTCTTCACGATCGGGGCCTCTGTCGAACAGAGCCCGAGCGGGCCGACATCATGCGGCGGCGGATCATGAATGGCACCCTCGTCACAATCGATCTCGCCACGGAGGCGGAGCGGGAACCATTCTGGAAAGCTCTGGCGACGGACGCTTTCCCGTAACCGCCTCTTCGACACATCGGGAGATGGCTCAACAAAAAGCGCCGCGATCGGATCGCGGCGCTGAATGTGTCTCATCTCTGCATGGGAATGGTCATTCGTCGCGGTAGACCTTTTCGCGACGTTCGTGGCGCTCCTGCGCCTCGATCGACAGCGTCGCGATCGGACGGGCGTCGAGACGCTTGAGACCGATCGGTTCGCCGGTTTCCTCGCAATAGCCGTAGGTGCCGTCTTCGATGCGCTGCAGCGCCGCGTCGATCTTGGAGATCAGTTTTCTCTGCCGATCGCGGGCGCGAAGTTCGATCGCCCTGTCGGTTTCCGACGACGCCCTGTCGGCGAGATCGGGATGGTTTGCGCTTTCTTCGGCCAGATGGTCGAGTGTTTCGCGCGCTTCTCTAAGGATATCGTTTTTCCAGGCGACCAGCTTTGCCCTGAAGTAGGCACGCTGGTTTACGTTCATGAATTCTTCCTCTTCCGAGGGAACGTAATTGCTAAGATCGATCTTCTCACTCAACGCGATTCTCCTGAAGAACATCTCATCTGGGCGGGTGTATATCCCAAGCGCTAGCCGCGATTCAAGCCAAATACGACAGCTAAACAGATTTTTAAATCTGTTACAATTTTTGGCTAAGGGACTATTTTCTCATGATTATTCGCGTTCGCAATTTTCGTCTCGTCTTCAAAACGCCTTGTGGTCGCCCACGTTTTGGGCCGTTGCGGCATGGCTGGCGGTTGACGGCGGATGATCGCAACCGCTACTGAAAAGACCCGCCGATCCCGGATTTACCCATGACCGTACCCCTGCCTCCGCCCAATCGCATCTATCTCCTGCGTCACGCCGAGGCCGCCTGGGCCGAACCCGGACAGCGCGATTTCGACCGCCCGCTCAACGAAAAAGGCTACGGCGATGCCGAGGTTATCGCCGACAAAGCCGCCGCCAAGGGCTACCGTCCCGATCTTCTGATCAGTTCGACGGCGCTTCGCTGCCGCGACACCGCCGACGCCGTCCATCGGGCAATGGGTTTGACACTCGACGTGAGTTACATCGACGCGCTCTACAACGCCACGGTCGATACCTATGTCGAAATCGTCGATGCGCAGGATAATGCCGCCGTCATGCTGGTCGGCCACAACCCGACGATCGAGCAGGCGCTCGAGGCGCTGATCGGCCGCGAGGCCATGGTAAACGCCCTTCCCGCCGGCTTTCCAACGGCAGGTCTTGCCGTTGTCGATTTCGATGCTTCCGCCAGCGGCTGGCGCCTGATCGATTTTCTCGTCGTCTGAAGTCTTTCGCTCCGCTTCTTTTTCGGGCGGTGCAGTCTTCCTATATTGCCGGCAGTCATCAACCGGAATTGCGCCTTGCCGCCACGCCTGACATCCCTCGCCGACGACGCCCGCATCGCGTTTGATAATCTCGCCGACAGGGCAAGCGGCCTCGTCAATCCGACCGTGCGGCTCGGCGTCACCGGCCTCTCCCGCTCCGGTAAGACGGTCTTCATCTCCTCGCTTGTCCACAATCTCCTGCATGGCGGCCGGCTGCCGCTGTTCGAGCCGGTGCAGTCGGGACGCGTTTCGGCCGTGCGGCTGGAGCCTCAGCCCGATGATGCCGTGCCCCGTTTCCAATATGAGGATCATATCCGGGCGCTGGTGAAGGACCGCGTCTGGCCGGATTCCACGCGCGCCATTTCCGAACTGCGCATTACGGTCGATTATCAGAGCGCCAGCGGGTGGAACCGCCTGTTCTCGCCTGGCAGGCTGTCAATCGATATCGTCGATTATCCAGGCGAATGGTTGCTCGACCTGCCGCTGCTCGGCAAGGATTACCGCACGTTCAGCGAGGAAACGATTGCGCTTGCGCAAAACGGCGTGCGCTCCGAACTGTCGCGGGAATGGTTGGCTCTGACACGTGCCGCCGATATAAATGCCGGCGCCGACGAGATGGCAGCCCGCGCGCTTGCCACCGCCTTTGCCGATTACCTCAAGGCCTGCAAGGCCGACGAACGCTCACTCTCCACTTTGCCGCCCGGGCGTCTGCTTCTGCCCGGCGATCTCGACGGCTCGCCGGCACTGACTTTCGCCCCGCTCGTCCTGCCGCCGGGCGCGCGTCCCCATCGCGGCTCGCTCTGGACGATGATGGAGCGGCGTTACGAGGCCTATAAATCCGTGGTCGTCAAACCGTTCTTCCGCGAGCATTTCGCCCGGCTCGACCGGCAGATCGTGCTGGTCGACGCGCTGCAGGCCATGAACCGCGGCCCCGAAGCCGTCCAGGATCTGGAGCGCGCGCTGACCGACGTGCTCGCCTGCTTCCGCCCCGGCACCAACTCGCTGCTCTCGTCGCTGCTGGGGCGCCGTATCGACCGTGTGCTGGTCGCCGCCACCAAGGCCGACCATCTCCATCATGAGAGCCATGATCGGCTCGATGCGCTGACCCGCCGCCTCGTCGATCGCGCCATCGCCCGCATCGGCATGGCCGGAGCCGGAATCGACGTGATGGCGCTCGCTTCCGTGCGCGCCACGCGCGAGGCATCGGTCAAACGCGACGGCCATGAACTGCCTGTCATCGTCGGCACGCCGATGGAGGGTGAAACCATTGCCGGCGAGCGATTCGACGGCCAGAAAAAGACCGCGATCTTCCCCGGAGACCTGCCGCTGGATCCGGAAAGCCTGTTCGACCGCATCGCTTCCGGCGAGACCGCCGATACCCTGCCCGACGTTAACGTCGTCCGATTCCGCCCGCCGCATCTCGAGGAGACCGGCGGCGGCATCAAGCTGTCGGTGCCGCATATCCGCCTTGACCGCGCCATGCAGTTCCTGTTCGGAGACCGTCTCGCATGAGTAAGCCCCCCTCCGATTTGCCGCAACGGCCACCCGCCGCCTTCGCCTATGAGGATGAGGCTGCCGTGCCGCGCGACAATGGTCGGCAACAGCAAGGCCGACGCAGACCGGAAAGCTTCTCGGAAGACATCGTCTTGACGCCTGACGAGGAGGATCCCTTCATCAATCCCGACAGGGATGCGAGCGCAGTGCCGGTGGCGACGCCACGCAAGCGGCGCACCTCCTTCGGCAAGATCGCACTAGGCGCCTTCGGGATCCTGCTATCGCTCGGCATCGGCCTCTGGACCGACCGGCTGATCCGCAATCTCTTCACCCGCGCCGACTGGCTGGGTTATGCAGCTCTTGGCGTGCTGGCGATCGGCATTCTCGCCGTTCTTGCCCTCGTCATCCGCGAGACCGCGGGCATGATGCGCCTTGCCGCTGTTCAAGCGATCAAGGCGGAAGCAGAGGCGGCGATCCTCGAAACACGGCCGGCGAAAGCGCGCGCCGTCGTTGCGCGCCTCACCACGCTTCTTGCGGCCAGCCCCGAGACATCGAAGGGCCGCGCGACGCTGAAGGCGACCGAGGGCGAGGTCATCGACCCCCCGCATCTGATCGCCTTGGCCGAACGCGAACTCCTGGCCCCACTCGACCGCAAAGCGCGGGCGCTCATCGTCAACGCCTCCAAGCGCGTCTCGATCGTTACCGCCGTCAGCCCGCGCGCGATCGTCGATCTGCTTTATGTGCTCTACGAGTCCGTGCGCCTCATCCGCGCCATGGCCGAGCTTTACGGAGGCCGCCCCGGCACGCTCGGCATGTGCCGCCTCCTGCGTGACGTGCTGGCCCATCTCGCCGTCACCGGCTCGATCGCTGTCGGCGACAGTCTCGTCCAGCAGGTGCTCGGCCATGGGCTGGCCTCGAAGCTATCGGCTCGACTCGGCGAAGGCGTGATCAACGGCCTGATGACCGCTCGCATCGGAATCGCGGCGATGGATCTCTGTCGCCCGCTTGCCTTTCGTGCGGTGAAGCGACCGGGAATCGGCGATTTTATCGGCGACCTCACACCTTCAATGTCGCCGCGCGGCAACAATCCTTAAGCGACGAGGTGATTCCGCAGCTCTCACCTTCCCGTAGGTGAAGTTGGCGAAGTTAAGCAGATTCAACACTGTAGCCGCCGGATCCTAAAATCCGCGCGGCACGACAGAAATCCAATCACTCGCATTTCGGCACAATCGAAAGGAAGGATTAACCATTCTTCGGCAAAACTTGGCACCAGTTCGTGAGTGGTGTTTGCCAAGGAAAATCCATGTATTCGCGCCAGTTTCTCTTCTTATGCGGCCTCGCCGCCGCGGCATTGTCTCCTGTCGCAGACGTCGCTCCGGCAGCCACTGCCGCAACCCGCGACAAGGCCTTCTTCGAATCCGTCACCGGCTCCTGGAAGGGCCCGGGCGAGATCGTCGCCGGCAAGTACAAGGGCACGAAATTCACCTGCAACCTGACCGGTGAACCCACCGGCGACAGCACTGCCGGCATCAAGCTCGATGGAACCTGCCGCGTCGGCGTCTTCAAGCAGCCGATGAGCGCCGTCATCTCGCAGTCGGGCTCCACCTACAAGGGCAAGTTCCTCGACGGCGCCGCCGGCAAGGGTCTTGACGTCGTCTCCGGCGCCGTCACCGAGGATACGGTCGTGGTCGGCATTAACCGCGCCAAGCTGAATGGCGCGATGATCGCCCGCGTGCGTGACGACAAGACGATGAACGTTACCGTGTCGGTCAAGGTCGAAAGCCAGATGATCCCGGTTATCGGCCTGACATTGACTCGTCAGGTCGACGAAATGGCCGTCGGCTCCATCCAGTAGACCGACTGGATGACGGGTTTTCCTGAAGCGGCGGGTTTCCCGCCGTTCGCGTTTCAGAGCCTCAGGCGCTGCGCCACCAGTCGCCGCTATCATCGGCGACCTCGATGCCGGCCACATCGGCCTCCTGCAGCCACTCACTGACTGTCCTGCCCTTGGCGAGAAGGCCCGGGGCGATATCGGCAAGCGGCATCAGGACGAAACCGCGGTCGGTCATACGGGGATGCGGCAGCTCCAGCCGCGGCGCCTGCTGGACGACATTGCCATAGGTCAGCACGTCGATATCGAGCGTGCGCGGTCCCCAGCGCTCGATACGCTCGCGTTTCATCTCACGCTCTATCGAAAGACAGACATCGAGCAACGCCTCCGGAGAGAGCCGGGTTTCGACGGCTGCGCAGGCGTTGAAGAAGAACGATTGGTCCGTTTTGCCCCAAGGCGGCGTGCGATAGAGCCGCGATACGGCGGTGACACGACAGTCGTCGCGCCCGTCCAGCCTCTGCAGCGCCGCGGCCATCGCCTTTACCGGATCGCCGATATTGCCGCCGAGGCCGAGTGTGGCCGATTGTGATTCAGCCTCAGGCAAAATGTTCAACACTCACCTGCACGAAATCGAGCACGCCTGGCACTGGCGCATTCGGCTTGCGCACCGTGATCTTCGCCCGGCGCACCTGCGGGAATGTCTGACAGAGGCCCTTGGCGATATCGAGCGCCAGGGCTTCGATGAGGTAGCGGCGCTTGCCAGTGACGATCTCCTCGATCACCGTGAAGGCAATGCCGTAATTGACGGTGTCGTTGATCGAATCGCTTTCCAGCGCTTCGCCGGCAACCACATCGAGCTCGGCGTCGACGAAGAAGCGCTGGCCGAGGAATTCCTCCTCGTCATGCACGCCGTGGCGCGCGAAGAAGGCGCAGTTCTGCAGCGTGATCGTGTAGGTGGTCATGTCGGCCGCTTCCTCTCGAATTCCTGGCGCGCATTGAGCATAGCATCGGCGACAGCAAGCGCATCCCTGTTGATTGCGACATTGTGCACCCGGAAAACCGCAGCCCCCTGAAGCCTGAGCAGCGCGCTTGATGCGGCTGTCGCCACATCCCTCTCCAGCGCCTCGCGCCCCGTCACCGCGCCAAGGAAGCGCTTGCGTGACGTGCCGGCAAGCAGCGGCAGGCCGAAGCGCGACAGTTCGGAAAACCGCGCCATCAGCTCCAGGTTCTCCTCAGCCATCTCCTTGGCGAAGCCGAAACCCGGATCGAGCACGATCTGGTCGATGTTGACTCCGGCCGCGGCGGCGATCGCCAGCGACCGTTCGAGGAAATGCGCCTGGTCCGCGATCACATCGGCAAGTTTAACCCTGTCACGGCCGGTATGCATGATGCAGAGCCCCGCGCCGCTGGCCGCGGCCACATCCGCAATACCTGCATCTTTCTGCAGTCCGAAGACGTCGTTGACGATATGGGCGCCGGCGCCGACGGCAAGCCGCGCCGTCTCGGCACGATAGGTATCGATCGAGATCAGCGCCTCGGTGCGACCGCGCAGCGCCTCGATGACGGGCAACACCCGCGCCTGCTCTTCCGAAGGGCTGACCGACAACGCACCAGGCCGGGTCGATTCGCCACCGATGTCAATGATCGCAGCACCATCGCTGACCGCCTGCAATGCATGTTCGACGGCGGCATCGACGGTTTCAAAACGTCCGCCGTCGGAGAAGGAGTCCGGCGTAACATTGATGATCGCCATGATCGCCGAACGACCGCCGAGTTCGATTTCCCGGCCATGGCCGACACGCCAGAAACTGCCTTCGAGCCCTGTCACCAGACTTGTCCTATTGATGACGAAAAAAGCCGCCATCCGATATTGCGCTTACGGTGGCTATGCCCCAAGCTCCTGCCGATTTCAACATGGGTTGCGTTCAGAATGCCGCTTGCAATGCGTTATATGTGCCTTCCTGTCGCCTTTTCCATTGCTCTTTCCGTCAGCAGTCCAGCGGCAGCCGAAGTGATCGCATCGAAAAGTTATTCCTATTTCGACATCCGCGGCAAAACCGCCGATGAGCTCGACCGGGAGCTCAGCCGGCGCGGCCCGACGGCGAGCGGTTCGTCGGCACGCCATCCCGGCGCCACCAAGATCCGCTTCGGCGGCGAGGCCACCTATATCCAGGATAATGGCCGATGCCGCGTCGGCAATGTCAAGGTCACCGTTCACACCCAGGTCATACTGCCGCGCTGGAACAGCCGCAGAGGCGCCAGCAAGGAACTGTCGATGATATGGGACGCACTGTCGAGCGACATCAAGCGCCATGAGGAGCGTCATGCCGAAATCGCCAGAGACCAGGCCCGCGCCATGGAGCGCGCCATCCGCGCATTGCCGCAGCAGCGCAACTGCGAGGCCATGCAGGAGCTCGTCTCCAACGAATCAACTCGCGGCATAGAGGAGCACGATCGGCTGCAGGCGCGATTCGATCGGGTTGAGGCGGTCAACTTCCAGAAGCGCATGCTGAGATTGCTGAAAAATCGAATCAATGGTCGAGCCGGCGGAAATTAAGGCCTTTTCGAGCTGGTGACGAGCGGAAAAACTTAGCTGCGCAACGAAACTTGTGCGAAACTTACCCCTTCCCCAGCGTTTTAATGGTCATTTTTCATTCTGGCAGACTCAACCGGAACGCGTTAATATGAACACATTCGAAAGTTCAGGTACGGCATCTGGACTTTCCTCGTTGGGTTCTCCTGGCGCGTTCCGAAGCCGCGGATGTTCCTCCCTCATCCGTTGGCAATGCGCCCGCCTCGCCTCGCTCGCACCAGCGCGCGAGGCGTCTTTTTTGTGGTGATGATGCCGGATATTCGCCTCCGAAAATCGATTCCGATTTTCGGACCGATGCGCTGGCCCGAAACGCAGAGCGCCTCAGGCCTGGCGTTCGGGCACGTGCACGATGAGCCCGTCATAAGCGGCCTTCATCCGGATCTGACAGGAGAGCCGCGAGGTTGGGCGCACGTCGAAGGCGAAGTCGAGCATATCCTCTTCCATCGCTTCCGGCTGGCCGACCTTTTCCGTCCATTCCTCGTCGACATAGACGTGACAGGTGGCGCAGGCGCAGGCGCCGCCGCATTCGGCCTCGATGCCGGGCACCGAATTGCGCACGGCATTCTCCATCACGGTGGAGCCTTGGTCGACGTCGAGGTCGAAGCGCGTGCCGTCGAAGGCGACGATGGTAAGTTTGGGCATCAGGACTATTTCCGGTCTTCAAATGGGTGGGCGGAGTTTCTTCCGACAATTCGACGCGTCAGTCAACATTCGGAAATCCACCCTAACCTCGCAGATCCGGCCCTCGCCCGCCGTCTTCAAAGCGTCATCTGGGGCGTCGCAAAAAGACCCGTGGTTCCGCAATGAAGCAACGGGCCTCGCTCGATCAACGAAAGAAAAGTTGGAGGTCAGCCGCGGCAGAGCTTGAGAATGAAATTCTCGGCATCGAGAACGGCAGCGCCGAGCGCCGCCATCGCGCTGGCATCGCCGCCGGTCTCCTCGACGACTTCAGCCGTCTGCGACACGTGGAATGCGCCAACCGAACTCGCCGCACCTTTCAGCCGATGCGCGGCCGCGCCGACACGCACGGTCTCACCGCTCGCCATATCCTGGAGGCACGCCCGCGCCTGGCGCGCAAACATCTGAAGGACTTCGATTTCCAGAGACTTGTCGCCCATCGTCTGCTTTGCGAGATGGACGAGATCGATCGGCCGGACCTTCGAGGGGCACGGCCCCTTTGCATTATCAGGCGCCTCGAATACGATCTTCAATGCTGCCAGCTGGGCCGCCATTTGCCATTTCTCCCGTCTCAGGTCGTCCGCACTTGCTACAGTTCTGCGTCGGGAGGGTGGCCATCGCGTTAAATTCCGGCACATCGGGCGCGAAAATCTCACCATATGGTTAACATCCGTTAAATATCACTAAATTATTGGTTTTTAAGCAGGGCCTCGGATTCAAAGGTGTTAACAACGGGTTAACGAGCCATGAATCTCAAGCCTTCATTAATTGTGTGCAGAGCCCAGATGTGTCACTACGATACTGGTGGAGCGGGTTTATGGCACGCGCCTTTGCCGAGTGAGTGGATAATGGTAGTGTTTTGATACCTTCCGTTTGAAAAAGCGGCTATCTACTCTGAAATGACATGCTTATCCGTCCGCGGTTGGGATGGAGGGCCGCAACGGCAAAGTTGTTCCCGGGCAGGCGGAAGCCGGGGGTGCGCTGCCGGGCCGGCCGACAGTAACGAGGCGTAACCGAATGGCGAATAACAAATATAATGAGTCGATCGAGGACAAGGCGTTCAAGGCATTGGACGAGGCGCTCCAGATCGACTTTGGCAAGGACAATGTGCCGTCTCGCCACGGCGACGCGCCCCAGGCGCCGGAGGGTAATGTGTCTGATCCATCGAATGCGCGCAATCAGCAGGCCCAGGAAGAAGCGCGGCGCCGCAGCCGCCGCGGCGCCGGGGCCGAGCAGGCTTCCAGGGCTTCGGCCTTCGCGCCCGCCAATGATGCCAGCCGCAATACGCCCGCCTCGATCCTGAAATCCTTCGACGGCGCTTCCAGCCGCTCGGCCATGCGCACCGCTACCCTGTTTTCCGTGCTTTGGGTCATGGCGGGCCTCGGCCTGATGTCGCTGCTTTATGCGCCGCAGATCTGGCAGATCCGCTCGATCGCCGATCTCGTCGCCCTGCCCGGCGTCATTGCCGGCCTGGTCGGCATCATCATTCCGGTGATGTTGTTCTATGCTTTCGCCATCATGATCTCCCGCGCCCAGGACATGCGCAACGCCGCCCGCTCCATGGCAGAGGTGGCATTGCGCCTGGCGGAGCCGGAAACAATCGCCTCCGAACGCATCATGACCGTTGGCCAGGCGGTGCGCCGCGAGGTCTCGGCCATGAACGAAGGCATCGAGCGCACCATCGCGCGCGCTTCCGAGCTGGAAACGCTGGTCCATTCCGAAGTCAACGCGCTGGAACGCTCCTATGCGGACAACGAGCTGCGCGTGCGCGGTCTTGTCCATGAACTCGGCTCGGAGCGGGAGGCGATCGTCAATCATGCCGACCGCATCCGCACCTCGATCGGCAGCGTCCACGACCAGCTGAAGGAAGAACTGTCGCTGGCGACCGAAGAGATCGCCGTGCGGCTCGCCACATCGGGTGAAGCCTTTGCCTCGCTGATCGACACGCGCGCAGCGACGATCCTGGAAAAATCGGACAGCGCCCTGCAGTCGATGGGCAGCCTGCTTGCCGCCAAGACCGACAGCCTCCTCCAGACACTGAACGCCTCCGGTTTTGCGCTCGCCACCGAATTCGATAACCGCCTCGAGGCGCTCTCCGTCAACCTCAACGAACACGGCGAAAGACTGCTCAGCCAGTTCGAGACGCGCGCCTCGACCATGGACAGCAGCACCGAGAAGCTGAACGCGGCGCTGAACGAGCGCACGCATCAGCTGAACGAGATCCTGATCGCCCGCACCCGCGAGATCAACGAGAGCCTGACATCGGGCGAACGCACCATCGGCGGGACGCTGGACGACGTGCTGTCCAAGCTGAACAGCGCGCTCGATGAGAAGGGCGCAAGCTTCCGCCAGAGCCTGCAGAGCACCGCCGACGACGCCGTCATGGATCTCGACCTGCGCTCGGGCTTCTTCGAAGAACGCCTGCAGACGACCGTTGCCCAGCTGTCGACCGCCTTCGACGAGCGTGTCGCCGAATTCACCAGCGCTTTCGACAAGCGCACCGGCTCGCTCGACACCAAGCTGATGGAGAGCCTTGCCCGCATCAACGAAACCCTGACCGGCGGTTCGGATTCGATCGAGGGCATTTTGACTTCCAGCATCGACCGGCTCGGCTCCTCGATGACCGACCAGTCGCTGGCGCTCGCGACTGCGCTCGCAACCGGTCATGAAGTGCTGGAGAGCACGCTCAACAGCCGCACGGAAGAAATCACCACCGCACTCACCAGCCGCACCGGCGAGCTGACCTCGGCGCTGCAGAGCGCCACGTCGGACATCGCGCTGGCGCTTGCATCAGGCACCTCCGATCTGCAGAACAATCTTCAGGCCCGCTCGGCCGAATTCCGCGATACGCTGCGCACAACCACTACCGATTTGACCGCCGCCGTTGCCGCCGGCACCGAGCAGGTCACGACGGCCTTCGGCGGCCGCGCAGAGGAACTCACCAGCGTATTGACAGCGCGCGCAGCAGAAATCCGGGACGCGGTTGGCACAGCCCATGAGCGTATTGACAGCGTCATGTCGGAGCGCGGCGGAGCGCTGATCGACGCGCTAACCACCCATCACGGCCGCTTCGAGGAAGCGCTGACGACCCGCTCCGACGCTATCATCAACGCCGTTTCCGGCACCCATGACCGTCTTGCGGAAACGCTTGACGAAAAGGCGATGGCACTTGCCATTTCCCTGAACGAGAGCCAGGCCCGCATCGAGGATACGCTCGAAACCCGCTCCGAGGCGCTGCTCACCGCCGTTTCCGGCACCCATGACCGCCTCTCCGAAACCCTTGATGAAAAGGCGATGGCGCTCGCCATCTCCTTGAACGAAAGCCAGAGCCGCATCGAAGACACGCTGGAGACCCGTTCCGCGGCTTTCCTCAACGCCGTCTCAGGCACGCATGATCGGCTGTCGGAAACGCTGGATACCAAGGCAGCAGCCCTGACGGCTTCGCTCGACGAGCGCCATGCCCGCATCGAAGACGCGCTTGGAACCCGCGCCGAAGCATTGTTGAACAGTGTGTCCGGCACGAGCGACCGGCTTGCCGAAACCCTTGATGAAAAGGCGATGGCGCTTGCCATTTCCTTGAACGAGAGCCAGACCCGCATCGAGCAAACGCTCGCAACCGGTTCGGCGGGCCTGCTGAACGCCGTTTCCGGCACTCATGACCTGTTTGCCGAGACGCTGGAAGGTAAGGCGGCAGCTTTTGCCAACTCGCTGAGCGAGACCCAGTCACGCATCGAAAATACGCTCCAAAGCCGCTCCGCGGCCCTGCTGGATGCTGTATCCGGCACTCATGACCGCCTCGCCGAGACGCTCGACGAAAAGGCGATGGCGCTTGCCATGTCACTGACCGAAGGCCAGGCCCGCATCGAGGACACGCTGCAGACCCGGTCGGCAGCGCTGCTGAATGCAGTCTCCGGCACCCATGATCGCCTGTCGGAAACGCTGGACGAGAAAGCGATGGCGCTCGCAATCTCGCTCAATGAGAATCAGACGCGGATCGAAGACACGCTGGCAGCCCGCTCCGAAGCTTTCCTCAAGGCCGTCTCCGGTACGCATGAGCGCATCGCCGAAACCCTTGACGAGAAGGCATCGGCACTGACCGCCTCCTTGAACGAAGGCCAGAGCCGCCTGCAGGACACGCTGGAGAGCCGCTCGGAATCCTTCCTCAATGCGGTTTCCACCACCCATGACCGCCTGTCCGAGACGCTCGACGATCGGGCGATGGCCCTTGCCATATCGCTGAACGAGAGCCAGAGCCGTCTCGAGGAGACGCTGACATCAGGCGCCGATGCGATCACCAATGCGGTCTCCGGCACACATGAACGCCTGAATGGCGTGCTCGACCAGAAGGCCAGCGCGTTGGCCGCCTCGCTGAACGAAGGGCAGGTCCGCCTCGAGGAAGCCCTGGGACATCGCGCAGCCGCGCTTGTCGGTGCCGTAACGGCAAGCCATGACCGGCTCACAGATAGGCTCGACGAAAAGACCATGGCGCTCGCCATTTCGCTCGATGACAACCAGAGCCGATTCGACAGCGCCCTCGAAGCCCGCAGCAATGCGATCATGGAGGCCGTCACCAGTGCCGAGGCCCGTGTTGCCGGCGCGTTTGCCGACAAGACGGATGCCATCCACAACGCCTATGCCGACAATCAGCGGCGGCTTGAATCGGCGCTCTCCGAGCACAGCGCGGCTCTTTCGGGCATTCTCGATGCGGGCGGCGCCCGCTTTGAGGATCTCGTCGGCGGCTTGACCGGCCGCATCGAGGGCCGCCTCAGCGACGCCCATGCGCGGCTTGGGGGTCTGGCCGAGGAGGCCGCGGCACGCATCGAAGGCGGGCTTGCTTCCGCCCATGAGCGGATCCGCACGACGCTCGAGGACCGCGGCAATGCCATCGAGCTGTCGCTGAGCCAGGCGCATGCGCAGATCAGCGATACACTCACCGAACAGGCGACCAACATCGGCACTTCGGTGGCGACGAGCGTCAGCATGCTCGAAATGTCGCTGGAAGACCGAGAAGCCTCGATCCGCCAGGCGATCGATGCCGGCGCCCAGACGCTGGAAGATCGCATGCGCGCCGGCGCCGGCCAGATCGCCGGCCGCTTCCAGGAGGCGGCGAACACGATCTCGAGCTCCGCACAGAACCTCTCCGCCCATCTCGACCAGTCGGTCGAGAACCTTGCTGGACGCCTTGAAGAAACAGGTTCTCGCATGGAATCCGGCCTTACAGCGATCGAGACCCGCATCCGCGACGGCGTCGGCGGCGTTGCCGAAAAGATCGAAGCCGCCAGCAGCCAGCTCTCCGGCGTGCTTGCCAACGGCATTTCCCGACTTGGCGCACTCGGTGACGACGCCACTCAACGCATCTCGACGACGCTCGAAGGCAGCGCCGCCAATCTTACGCAGGCAATCGACAGCCGCACGGCCAGTCTGGCCGAGACGCTGGACAGCCGCACGACCACACTTGCAGGCGCCATCGAGGGCCGCACGGCAAGTCTCGGCGAAACCCTTGACCGCGGCAACGAACGCATCGAGGAACGCCTGTCCACCATGGATCGTGCCTTGACCGTCGGCCTCGAAGCCGTCAACCGCACCATCGAGGGCAAGGCCGCCGGCCTCGCCTCGACGTTGCGCAGCGCGGTGGCCGAAGCAGCCCAGGGAATGGAAGGCGAAGCGACGAGAACGACGGAACTGCTTGGCAAGACCGGCCAGCAGTTCGCCGAGGATCTCAATGCGAAAAGCGACGAATTCACCCGCACCATGGATGAGCGCTCGTCGCAGATCGTCACGCGGGTTGCCGAAGCGCAGAACCGCCTGGCAACTCAGGCCGCTGCCGTCGCCCAGACCTTCTCGGAAGCCGGCAATGCAATCGTCAACAAGGTCGCCGAGGCCGAGACGGTCGTCGGGACCCAGGTCAATGCCATTTCCAAGGCCCTGTCGGATGCCGGCCAGTCGCTCGAGGCACGCGGCAATGCCATCCGCACGACCCTGTCCGGGGCCGGCAGCGAGATTTCCGCCACCATGGCGGATGTCGAGCGGGCGCTCGAAGCCCGCAGCAGCGCCATTCGCTCCAATCTCGAGGAGCGCGTCCGCGAGATCGATACTTCCCTCTCCGACGTCGACCGGGCGCTCGAAGCGCGTGGCAACTCGATCCGCTCGACGCTTGAGGAACGCACCCGCGACCTCAACTCGATGCTATCAGGCCGCTCTGTCGAATTGACCCGCATTCTCGACGAAACCGCCCGCCCGATCATCGATCGCTACACCGATGCCGGCGAGCAGGCCGCTGCCCGCATTACCGCCGCAGCCAATCTCAGCGCCGACCGCCTGCGCGCCGAGAACGAAGCGCTCGCCAGCGCCGTTGCCGCCCGCACCGAGAATGTCGCCAACGCCGTCAGCGCCATCGAGAACAGCCTGGTCGGCAACGTCAACGGCCTGGTTCAGCGCATGTCGGAAAGCAGCGCGGCGATGGCGATGATGATGAACCGCGCCGCCGAACAGTTGACGAGCGTCGACGGGCGTCTCGGCGAAACCACGACCCGCTTTGCCGACTCCGCCACCAAGGCTGCCGAAATGGTCAATGCCTCGACCAGGCTTCTCGAAGGCAAGGTCGACCGCCTATCCGACATATCTGGCCAGACGCTGGCCCAAGTCGGCAGCATCATCGGCCGCTTCGACGAACACTCCAAGGTTCTGACTCAGGCCTCACAGCTTCTGGGTGCTGCCCAATCCAACCTCGCCTCGACGCTCGAGGAGCGTGAAGGTGCGCTGCAGGCCCTCTCCGTCAGCCTGGTCCAGCGCTCCGACGAGATCGAAAAGACCATGCGCGGCCTCGGCGGCATGATTGAAACCGTGTTTGAGCGGGCCGAGCAGCGCTCCAACCAGGTCACCGGCAATCTGCGCCAGGGCGTGCAGTCGTCCTTCGCCGATATCGGCCGCGTTCTGACGGAAACCGAGAAGCGCGCACAGGAGGCCGCCGAGACGATGCGCGAGGCGATCACCCGCGCCGGCGACGAGGCCAACACGACGATCGACAGCACCTTCGCCAATGTCGAGCGCCGTTCCGGTGATCTCTCCAACCGTATTCGCGGCGGCCTCACCGCCTCGCTGTCGGAAGTCGAGCGCATGCTCGGCGAAGCCGGCCGCGCCTCCGACGGTGCCGCCCAGCACATGCGGGAATCGCTGCGCGAGGCGATCGAGGATGCCGTCGGCCGCTTCTCCGGCGCCACCGAGGACATCCGCCGCTCCGCTGCCGACATCCGCAACGAGCTCGACGCCACCCGCGCCGAACTGAAGCGCGGCGCCTTCGACCTGCCCGAGGAAGCCAAGGAAAGCGCCTCGGCCATGCGCCGCGCCGTCGCCGAACAGATCAAGGCCCTGCAGGATATCTCGCAGCTTGTCGGCCGCTCCAGCCAGCAGCTGGAAATCTCCGAGCCTGCCGCCCGCTCGCTTGCCCAGGCGCAGCCGGCTCCGCGCCCGACTCCGCCGGTCGCAGCTCAGCCGCCGCAGCCGTCAGCGCCTGCGCCGATCGAAGCGGCGGGTCTGCGCGGTACGATTGCGCCGTCCGCTCCGGCCGCCGCTCCTCAGCGGGCCGCTCAGCAGCCAGCTCCCACTCGCCAGGAATTGGGCCGCCAGGAACCGGCCCGGGAAAGTGGCGGCTGGATCAGCGATCTTCTGCGGGGCGCATCCCGTGAAGAGGCCGCGGACCAAGCGCCGACCCGTGCTCCCGCCCGCCCGGCGGAAACCGCCGCACCGGCCGCACGCAGCAACGACAGCCGCAATCCGCGCCATGTCGTGGAATCGCTGAATTCGCTCTCCGTCGATATCGCCCGGGCCATTGATCACGATGCGTCGGTCGATCTCTGGCGCCGCTACCAGCGCGGTGAGCGCGACGTCTTCACCCGCCGCCTCTACACGCTGAAGGGCCAGCAGACCTTCGACGAGATCAAGCGCAAATACGACCGCGAACCGGAATTCCGCACCGCTGTCGACCGCTATATCGGCGATTTCGAAAAGCTGCTCGCCGACGTCGCCCGAACCGACCCGAACCAGACAGTCACACAGTCCTATCTGACCTCGGATACGGGGAAGGTTTACACCATGCTCGCCCATGCAGCGGGCAGGCTGAGATAGAGTCTGGCCGATATCGTGGAGCTGAAGCCGCCTGAACATGTGTCAGGCGGCTTTCACTGATGACGGGGGTATGCTCTGCTCCCCAGCCCGGAACCGCGAACGAAATGACCAAGGCCCTTTTGATTATCGACGTGCAGAATGCAATTCTCTCGGGAAAGGCCATGCCGGACCGCCAACCACAGGTCGATTCCGCACTTGATGAGACCGTTGCTCGACTGGCATTGCTCAAGGAAAAGGCGCGACAGGCGGGCGTGCCGATCGTGCTGGTGCAACATGATGGCGATAGCGGCCATCGATTGGCCGTAGACACGCCAGGATGGGCGCTGCGCCGCGAAATTGCACCGCAAACAGGTGAGGTCGTCGTGCGCAAGACGAGCGCCGACTCCTTCTTCGGGACCGATCTTGCCGACCGCTTGCAAGAACGTTCGATTACCCACCTCGTTGTCGGCGGCTGCATGTCGCAATTCTGCGTCGACACGACCGTCAGGCGTGCCGTTTCGCTCGGTTATGACGTGACCTTGGTTGCCGACGGCCACACAACCGGCGACACGGCGACCTTCAGTTTCTCCGAGATTGTCGCCCACCACAACGAAACGCTTGATGGTTTCGATGCGGGTGACGCGACGGTGGAGGTCCGCCCCGCCGTCGACATTGCCTTTTCGTAAAGGCTCTGGCAACAACGCCTGACATCAAATCGGAAGCAGGTAATCGGTCCGATCAGCGCCTGGTCGATCTCCTGGCGCCTCCTGCAGCCGTTTCGACCATGATCGCCCCCCCCACGCCTGCAGCAATTCGAAGTGCAGCGGAAAATTCGTGTGAAAGGCGCGCTTCATGCTCATGACGAATTTAGACGTGCCATGCGCGCGATTGTCAAAACCGCAGGGCCCGGGACAAAAGGTATCATCTGTGGATGGGCCTTTTTTATTTGCCCGCCTTCCTTCATTCCGTCACAAACTTTTTCGATCCGCTTGCGTTTAAAGCCAACGGCTCCTCGGCCGTGCAACGAAAGAGACAGCAATACCGATGACCACGACGACATCCCGGCTCCTTGCCATCGCGCTCTCCTCCACCCTGCTGATGGGCGCTTTCATTCCGGCAGAAGCCGGTCAGGCAAGCTTCGTCATCGATGCGCAGTCTGGCAAGGTTCTTGAAGCTTCCAACCAGGACGATCTCAACTATCCCGCGTCGCTGACCAAGATGATGACGCTCTATCTCGCATTCGAGGCGCTGCATGATGGACGCCTCACCTGGGATCAGAAGCTCACCATGTCGGAAAACGCCGAGAGCAAGGAACCCTTCAAGCTTGCCGTCGGCGCTGGCCGCAAGGTGACGCTGCGTGAAGCGGTCGAAAGCATCGTCGTGCTGTCTGCCAACGATTCCGCCGTGGCAATCGCTGAACAGCTCGGCGACTCCGAACAGGCTTTCGCCAGAGCGATGACCGACAAGGCGCGCCAGCTGGGGATGCAGGACACGGTCTTCAAGAACCCATCGGGCCTTCCCGATCCGGAGCAGGTTACCACGGCGCGTGACATGGCCACGCTCGGCCTTTCGCTGATGCGGGACTTCCCCGAGGAATTCAAGCTCTTCTCGATGCGCGGCTTTCAGTTCCGAGGCATGAAACTGCGCGGCCACAACAATCTGATGTATCGCTATGACGGTGTCGACGGCATCAAGACAGGCTATACCGATGCATCGGGCTACAATGTCGTGACCTCGGCGTTGAAGGATGGCCGCCGCGTCGTCGGCGTCGTCATGGGTGAAAAGACTGCAAGCCTGCGCGACGACAAAATGGCGAGCCTCCTCGACAGCACCCTGCCCTCATCACCAACCGCCACCGCCTCCACCACCCCAGGCAGCCAGCCTGCAGCGACGATGACCGACGCGCAACCGACGAAATAACCGGCAAGCCAAGCTGAAAGGGCGCGGCGCACTTTCGCTACCGGAAAGCCACCTCCAGGTTTTGCCGGTCTTGCGCAATTACCCGGCAATTGGTTTCAAAACCTTCGCCCTTGATGGCAAGAATGAATTCCAAAGGAATGCCCGCTGTACTGGAGACCGAAATGCCGGCGCTCTCCACGCCGATCGATTTCACCGTGCAGTCGATGGTCGAGCGCCGGTCGTTGAACAGGATCGCACCTGCCTTCAGCACGCGCCGCCGCGCGCCGATGGCGTGGTCGGCGTGAATGGAACTCGATGAGACGCAGCGGTTGCGCCCACTCTGCTTTGCCTGATACATCGCCGCATCCGCCTGAGCGAGCAGCGTTTCGATGTCTTTGCTGACGATCGAAAGCGCCGACGTTCCGAGGCTTGCCGTGACGTTCAGAGAGCCGTGATGGCCGAAAATGACCTGCGAGGCGATGGCGGCCCTGAGTTTTTCGGCGACGGCCGCCGCTCCTTCCCGATCGACATGCGGCAGAACGACGGCGAATTCCTCGCCCCCGATACGGCCAAACAAATCACCGGCGCGAAGCGTCGACCTGCAGATCGATGCGACCGCCTTGAGAACCGCGTCTCCTGTGGCATGCCCGTGCCCATCGTTCACCTGCTTGAAGTGATCGATATCGAAAACGATGCATGACAGGTCGTGCTGACGCCGCAGCGCGAGCGAAATCAGCTGATCGGCTTCCTGCTTGAATGCACGCCGCGTCATCGCCTCGGTCAGACTGTCGGTGGCGGCAGACTGCACGAGCTCGATGCGGTCCATCGCCGCTCCCGCCAATTCCTCGAGAAGACCGAGGTCCTTGCTGCCGAATGATCTCGGCGGCGATCGATGGCGCACACGGTTCCGATCATGTGGCCAGCCTTCGTTCTAAGCGGAACGCCGGCATAAAAGCGGATATGGTCCTCGCCCGTGACCGCTGGATGCCTTGCAAAGCGGAGATCCTTGCTGGCATCCGGAACGATAACGGGCTCATCACAGTCGACTACGCAGCGGCAGAACGTGTCTTCCAGCGACACCTCGTCGGCCGACATGCCGGAACAGGCCTTGTACCATTGCCGGTGCGCATCGATCAGCGACACGATGCCGATGTCGACGGAAAAGATCTGCTTTATCAGGCGGACGATCCGCTCGAATCCCTCGTCCCTCGGCGTGTCGAGCAGATCGAGCTGCTGCAACGCGGCCAGCCGGTCCTTTTCTCGCTGAAGCGCTTCCGATGACGACTTTCCGAATACTCGTGCGACCACCATGCAGCATGCCTCCTGACAGCGCTAACACGAGGCATTCCACAAATTCGTGAAGAAATTTAATACGACGAACGCCTCAACCTCGTGGCGCCCAATTTTTTTGGAACCCGCAACCCTTGATGTTGACGCGGCAGTCGCGAAACGCCCTCTCAGATTGAACGCAGGGTCCAGCTTACGATCTCCGAAACTACCGCCGAAAAGGCGCGGTCGAGACCTTTGACAAAGCCCGTATTGTCGCCGCCCGCCGGGGCCGTGGCGCGGAACACCTTCTGAGCGTGCACCGAGCCATTTCGGTCGTTCAGAATCTTGGCGGAAATTTCCACCACCGCCAGGTTGCCGCTCGAAGCGTCGATCTCGAATGAGCGGATGTCGGTGACGACCTGGTAATCGATTGCAAGCCCCTGGCCCGGCATCCCGACGCCGCCGAGTTTGCCCGAATTCTCGAAGGCCTCGACCAGTTTCGATTGCACCATGCGCGGCAGCTTGTCGCCCCACTGCGCTCGCGACAGATTCTGGATTTCCGAGGACGAGACGCGGATGACGATTTGGTCGCTGTCGAGCGCCCTCAGCGCCGTCGGGGTGGCAATCAGGATCTGGCGGGATTTGGCCGCGGGCCCATCGCCATCGACGGCGCCCGACAGGTCATAGGTGTCGTTCTTGGCAGTGGTACCGCACCCGGAAAGGATCAGCGCCGTCAGCGGCAGCGCGATCGCCGTTCCCCTGATCCAAGAACGGCGCGACAGCAGATGCGATGCGACCATATTAGGCTACCCCTGACTTCCCCTGTTAACGCCGCGTCCGGCCGTCGTACTGCTTGACCGTGTCCCCGCCGAAGATCAGGCGTTGCGGATTGCGGTCGAAGTTGCTGATCGTATCGTTGAGATTGCTCACGGTTCCGCGCATGTCATTGATGAGAGTCTGCACGTCGCGCAAGCCGCCGCTCGAGAATTTCTGTAGATTGTCGGCGATCGGACCGATGCGCGAATTCAGATTGTCCGCGACCTTCTTAAACGATTCGAGCGTCGCGCGCGCCTCGGTAAACAGAGATTGCGTATTGTCGGTGCCGAGCAACGCATCGACCTTGATGAGAATGCCGTCGATACGTGTCGAGGCTGAATTCAGCTTGTTGGCAAGCTGCGACACGTCTTGAATTGTCTGGTCGATATCCTTCTGGCGCAACGAAACCGTGTTGGCGACGTCGCGGATCGAGGCGACTGCCGCACGTGCATCCTTTGTGGCCTGCGAGATATCGTCGACGGAACCCTTGATCTTCGCCGGGTCGATCTGGGCGACGAGCGTGTCGACGCGATCGAGCGTCGCCTGCGCCTGCTTGCCGAAATCGTTGAAGGTGGTGGCCGTCTCGTCGAACTTCTGGATCGCGCCCTTGAGATCGCCCGAGGCGTCGGCGACATTGGCAGTGATCTTCTCGGCATTGGAGACGATATTGTCGATCTTCTGAGCGTCGACCGCCTTGACCAGCGATTCCACAGCCTGGAGCGTCGAATCGAGACGCCCGGAAACCGCCTTCACCGTATTGGAGAGCTCACCGACGCTCTGCAGGAAGGAGTCGATATTGTCGGAATTCTTGGCCAGCGCATCCGAGAAGGTTTCGGCATTCTTGAACGTCTGGGTCAGCGGAGCACGCGAATCTTCGATGAAACCCTGAAGTTCGCCGACCGCGTCATTGGCGCGATCGAGGATCTTGTCCGCGGTCGCCAGAAGATTGGTGACGCTCGACTGGTCGGCCACGATGACGGCGCGTTTGCCGTTTTCGATCGCATGTTTGAGGATACTCTCCTCACCCTTGCGGCCGCCCGACAGTTCGATATAGGCGGCCCCCGTCAGGCCCTGAATTTCAAGGGCGGCCTTGGTGGAGGGGTAGATCGGTGCGTCCGCGCGCACCTGGGTGAAGGCCAGCGAATATTGCGGATCGTCGGCATCGATCGACAGCGTCTGCACCGAGCCCACCTGGATACCATTGAAGCGCACGGGCGAGCCGACGCTGAGCCCGTTCGCCGAGCCGGGAATACGCACGATCAGCTCCGTCATCGGGCCACCGCGGCCATATTCGGCCATCCAGTAGACGAAGCCGAAGGCGGCCGCGATCACCAGCACCGTGAAAAAACCGACAATCGTATAATTGGCTTTGGTTTCCATCTATCCGATCACTTCCCGCCGCTGCCGTTGCCGTGCCGCGCGCCATTGTCCTGCGGCACGATCGACCGTGCCCGTTTACCTTTGAAATAGGCCTGCACCCACGGATCGTCATAGGCCAGCATGTCGTCGATCGTGCCTTCCACCATTACCCGCTTCTTTCCGAGCACGGCAATACGGTCACAAACCGAAAACAGGCTGTCGAGATCGTGCGTCACCATATAGACGGTCAGTCCGAGACTATCGCGCAGATTGGCGATGAGTTCGTCGAACTCGGCCGCGCCGATCGGATCGAGACCTGAAGTCGGCTCGTCCAGAAAGACGAGCTCGGGATCGAGCGCCAGGGCGCGGGCAAGCGCGGCGCGCTTGATCATGCCGCCCGAAAGCTCGGACGGATATTTGTCGGCGGCGTCGGCCGCAAGCCCCACCATGCGGATCTTCAAGTGCGCCAGCTCATCCATCAGCGAGCGCGGCAGGTCGAGATATTCGCGCATCGGCACCTGGATATTTTCCTTGACGGTCAGCGACGAAAACAAAGCGCCCTGCTGGAAGAGCACGCCGAGCCGCATGTCGAGCGCGTTGCGCTGCGGCTCATTGAGCTCGTCGAAGTCCTGGCCGAGGATCTTGATCGTGCCGGAGCGGCGCGGCAGCAGCCGCAGCACCGTGCGCATCAGCACCGATTTGCCGGTGCCCGACGCGCCGACGAAGCCGAGGATCTCGCCGCGATAGATATCGAGGTTCAGTTTGTCGAGCACCACCTTGGAGCCAAAGGCGACGGTGACGTCGCGCGCCGAAAGCACGACATCCCTGCCCTGTCCTTCGCTTTCTATCGGTTGCTCGTCCACGCTGCCCGCCATGCTAGAAATCGATCGCTGCATAGAACATCGCAAAAAGCCCGTCCATCAGGATGACGACGAAAATCGCCTTCACCACCGAGGCCGTCACATGCTGACCGAGCGACTCCGCACTGCCGCCGACCTTCAGCCCCTCGACGGCGGCGACGATGCCGATGACGAGCGCCATGAACGGCGCCTTGATCATGCCCGACAGCACGGTCGACAGCGTAATAGCCTCGTGCAGCCGCGCCAGGAAATTGGCGAAAGTGATGCCGGAATAGCCCCAGGCGACGACCGCAGCCCCCGCCAGCGACGCGAAGTTCGCCAACACCGTCAGCAGCGGCAATGCAATGGTCAGCGCCACCAGCCGCGGGAAGATCAGCACGCCGATCGGGTTCAGCCCCATCACCTTCAGCGCGTCGATCTCCTCGCGCATCTTCATCGAGCCGATTTCGGCGGTAATCGCGCTGCCGGAACGACCGGCAATCATGATCGAGGTCAGCAGCACGCCGATTTCGCGCAGCTGCAGAATTCCAACCAGATCGACAACGAACACCTCCGCCCCGAAATAACGCAGCTGGAAGGCACCCTGCTGGGCGATGATCGCACCGATCAGAAATGACATCAGCAGAATGATCGGAACGGCACGCACACCCATGTGATCGATCTGGTTGACGATCGAGGCCGGCGAGACGCCGCTGCCGCGGCCGAGCTTCATTTGCGCGCCGCGCACCGCCGAGCCGAGGATATACATCGAGGCGGCGAGATTGTCCCAGATGTCGTAAGTCATCTTGCCGATCGGCGCCAAGATGCGCGCGGCAAGCGAGACCTTCTCCTTCTGTTCCGGCTCCGGTTTGGCTGGCTCCTCCGAAAACATCTCCAGCATTTCGTCGATATGCGGATTGGTGCCGACGAAGCGCACCGTGCGCCCGGCCGCTTCCTCCTCCTTCTTTAGCCGGCAAAGAAGCCAGATACCGGCAGTATCGATGTCCGATACATCAGAAAGGTCCAGCGTCAGATTGCCGATCTTCTCTCGCCGAAGCTTATCGAAGTCGCGCAGCACAAGATGCACATAGGCGCTGCGCCAATTGCCGCTGAGACGAACATGCTGCCCCGAACCATCTGGCCGGTCGTCCACTTGCAGTGAGGCGGCGTTGCGATTCTCGGCGTTCAAGATACTTGTGTCTTTCAAGGCTTACGGCGACATTGCCGACTCGCGAAGCGGATCGCCGCCGGCGCGTCAATATACAGAAGCAACGTCCAATTTCCATGCTCGCAGGATAGCAATAATGCCGCGCACCCTCGATATCCAGATGAATTCCTTTCCGATTGCCGGGACCTTCACCATCTCGCGCGGCGCGAAGACGAAGGCCGAGGTCATTACCTGCACAGTCACGGAAGAAGGCGCGCAAGGGCACGGCGAATGTGTGCCCTACCGCCGCTACGGTGAGACCATGGAGAGCGTCTTCGCCCAGATCGAGGCGGCGCGCCCGCTGATCGAATCCGGCATTTCGCGCGACGATCTCTTGTCGGCGATGCCGCCGGGTGCGGCACGCAACGCGGTTGATTGCGCTCTCTGGGATCTCGAAGCAAAACGGACGGGCCAAACGGTCGCCGCCCGCCTCGGCCTCACATCGCTCAAACCGCTCACGACAGCCTACACCATCTCGCTCGGTGAGCCGGACGTAATGGCCGCGCAGGCGCGCGAACATGCCGGTCGCGCTCTGCTCAAGGTCAAGGTGGGAACCGGCGACGATGAAAGCCGCATCCGCGCCGTCCGCGCGGCGGCACCCGAAGCTGCGATCATTCTCGACGCCAATGAGGGCTGGCCGGAGGCGGTGCTGGAACGTCATCTGCAGATCGCCGCAGAGGCGGGTGTTGCCCTCGTCGAGCAACCGCTGCCAGCGGGCCGCGATGCGCTGCTTGCCGAAATCCGCCGCCCGCTGCTGGTCTGCGCCGACGAGAGTGTGCACCACACCGGCGATCTCGCAAGCCTTGCCGACCGCTATGATGCGATCAATATCAAGCTCGACAAGACAGGCGGCCTCACCGAGGCCTTGGCAATGAAGACCGAAGCCGAGAGACTCGGCATTTCGATCATGATCGGCTGCATGGTCGGCACCTCGCTCGCCATGGCGCCGGCCGTGCTGCTCGCGCAGAATGCCGATTTTGTCGATCTCGACGGCCCGCTGCTGCTTGCCCACGACCGCGAGCCCGGCCTGCGCTACGCCGCTTCCCTGGTCTTTCCGCCGGAAAGCGCCCTCTGGGGCTGAAGATAATAGGCTGAGATGACGATCCCGAGGCCCGTAAGAGCGACGAGCGCCATGACGTAATAACTGACGAGACCGAGCCAAGCGTGGAGATAACCCGAAGCGATGGTCATTAACCCCATCGCCATGCCGACATAAAAGAAATAGGCGCCCTGCGCCGAGGCCTCCTGCGTCTCCTGCACTGTCGCCACGATCCGCCGCTGCACGCCGGTATGCACGAAGGCATAGGTGAAGCCGTGGAAGCATTGCAGCAGAAGGAAGCCGGCAAAGCCGGCATTCATGGGAAACAGGATCCAGCGGCAGACGCTGACGGCGCAGCCGAAGCGGATTAGGGTCCAGGCAGTGAAGCGCCGATTGAGCCGCTTCGACAGAAAGAACACCGTCACCTCCGAGGCAACGCCGGCGCTCCAGAGCAGGCCGACTTGCGTGCCGGAAAAGCCGAGCTGATGCCAATAGATCGAGGAGAAAGCATTGAGCACGGCATGGCTCGACTGCTGGATGGCGACGCCGATCAGAAGCAGCAGCAAATGCGGTTCGCGCAGGCCGCTGCCGGTGGCGGCAGGAAGGTCGATCGGCAGACCGCGCCGCCGGGTCGGCCCGATACGCGGACAGAAGATCGCCATCACTACCGTCATCATGAAGCCGAACACCATGACGATGAGCACCATGCCGCCGCCCCACCGGCTGATCAGCTGACCGCCGACCAGCGTCGAGACGATGAAGGCGATGGAGCCCCACACGCGCATCGACCCATAATCGAGCCCCCAACGCCGCACGCCTGAAATGACGATCGATTCGACCACGGGCACATAGGGCGCAAAGCTGGCGCCCTGCAGCGCGAAGACGATTGTCACCGGCCAGAAGCTGGTCGACCAGTAAAGTGCGATCGCCGTCAGCAGCGACAGGCTCCCCGACCAGAGCAGCACGGTGGCGCGCTCCTTCATGCGGTCGGCGATCATGGCGACGACAGGCGCCACCAAGACTCGAACCACCATCGGTATGGCGAGGATAATGCCGATTTCATGGTCGCTGAGACTATGGGTTTCCAGCCATACCGGGAAGAATGGCAGCACGACGCCATTGACGAGCAGCGGCGCGCAATAAGACAGCGCACTGAGCAGCCGGAAGCGCGGCGGCGCTCCCTCACCCGGGGAATGTTGAGCGGGAATCATCTGTGGACCTGAAGGAAACTGGATGTTTTCCTAACACACCACCCGGGGGGCGACTATTGCGAGAAATAGCCGTCCGGAAACGTTTTAGAAAATAAATATGGCCTGTTACCTCGCGGTAACGGCTAAATTGCCGGCGAGCCGCCGCGACAGCGACGGCCGTAAAATCACGCCGCCTGCGGGGCGAGTTCCGCCTCTTCGGTACTCTCGATGGCGGTAAGCGCCGGTACGGCGGTGGCAAGCGCCCGCCAGGTGATCAGTTCGAAGGTGCCGTCGGCATGTTCGGCAACCGCCGTGCAGCTTTCCACCCAGTCACCCGTGTTGATGTAGCGAATGCCGTCCATATCCTGGATCATGGCGTGGTGGATGTGGCCGCAGATCACGCCGTCGGCGCCGCTCTTGCGGGCCTCTTCGGCGACGACGCGCTCGAACTCGCCGATGAAATTGACCGCGTGCTTGACCTGCAGCTTCGCCCAGGCGGAGAACGACCAATAAGGCATGCCGAGGCGGCGGCGTACGGCCGCGAGCAGGATGTTGATGCGGATCGCCGTATCATAGGCCCAGTCGCCGAGATAGGCGAGCAGGCGGGCGTTGCGGACGACGACATCGAACTCGTCGCCGTGCAGGATCAGGTATCTCTTGCCGTCCGCGCCGTCATACATCATACGCTCGACGACCTCGATGCCGCCGAAATGCATGCCCGGGAAGTCGCGCAGAAATTCGTCGTGATTGCCTGGGATATAAACGACGCGCGTGCCCTTGCGCGCCTTGCGCAACAGCTTCTGGACGACGTCGTTGCAGACCTGCGGCCAGTACCAGCTGCGTTTCAGACGCCAGCCGTCGACGATATCGCCGACGAGCACGATGGTGTCTGCCTCGTGGTAGCGCAGGAAATCGAGCAGGAAATCAGCCTTCGCGGCCTTCGAGCCGAGATGAATATCGGAAATGAAGAGCGTGCGGAAATGTCTGGGTTCCATCATGTTTGTCACGAACAGTGCTCGTGCCCCATCTTTCATCTAGCCCTCCAAAACCAGACTCGTGTTTCAGGAAGATGACAAGCTGGGGAAAAGCCCTGCAGACCGACCCATACCGTCTGGATGGTAAACGCCGATCCCGTCGGTCACGAAGGTCGCAAAACCGAAATCGGAAATCCGATCACCATAATTTCGTGCCGCGAGGTTCTAGATCTTTCCCGCATGCCGAGAATCAAATTAACAGCAGGTGCCGATTTGGCGTATCCTTGGGGGTTGATGATGCATGTCCGCACCGCGACGATAATGATTTCTATTGCAATACTTGCAGGCTGTGCACCGACGCAGCAGGATTATGATGCGACCGTCACGTTGCTGCAAGGCAGCACCAGAGCGAGAAATGAGTTCGTCAAAGTGTGCGCAAAGGATTTCGATGCAAATGCGCGTCGCACCGCCGGGATCGTGACAAACGTCTCTGACAAGGACGCTCCGAGGGTCGCCTGCCAGCGATATCTGGCGGCCGCGATCTCCGGTCGGGCCACGTATCAGGATCTGCTCGACATCAAGGCTCACCGGTTTACGCCAAAGCTCGTCAAGATCTTCCAGGGCCGCTGATAGCGCGGAAGACCCTCCCTCGCTCCTTGATTTTGGAACCGAGTGAACAAGATCGACGGGCCAAGCGGATTGGGGCAAGCGGCGACCAGACGCTCGCCCCCTTTTCCGACCGACGATATTGCCCTGCCAATCGAGCGCGTTCATGATGACGACGATTCCATATCCGATGAAGCGGGGATGGCCGATGCGTCTCTTTCTCGTTCGCCACGGCGAATCCCTCGGCAACATCAACGAACAGGCCTACCGTCAGTTCGGCGATCATAACGTGCCGTTGACCGAGTGGGGCTATCGCCAGGCGGCGGAGGCAGGCGCTGTCATCGCCTCGTACCTGAGAGGGCTGCCGAGCGAGGGATTCCAGAAGCTGCATATCTGGTATTCGCCGTTCCTGCGCACGCGCCAGAGCAAGGATGCGCTGCTCGAAGTGCTGCCGGAAAACTTCGTCGGCGATGTCAGGGAAGATTATCTTCTGCGCGAGCAGGATTTCGGCCTCTTCACCGAAATCTACGATCATGCCGAGCAGAAACAGAAATTCCCCGAGGAATTCGAAAAATGGGCGAGGCTCCGCAACAACAGCGGCAAGTTCTATGCACGGCCGCCGGACGGCGAAAGCCGGGCGGACGTGGCGCAGCGGGTGCGTCTCTTCCTCCAGACCGTCATGCGCGAAGCCGAGACCGGCGACCACAATGTCGCGATCGTCGGCCATGGCGTCACCAACCGCGCGGTCGAAATGAATTTCCTGCACCACTCCGTCGACTGGTTCGAGCGATCCGACAATCCTGGGAATTCCGACGTCACGCTGATCGAGGGAACGCGTTTGCAGGGCTACGACACGATCCTGCTCCACCAGGCCGCCGACCGGCAGCCGGGACAGGAGGATAAACTGCGCGATGCCTATGGCGCTGACGTGACGATGACGCCGAAGTGCGGTGGGTAAACCGTTTCTGAGTTCGCGCACTCATCCATGTGCACGAGGTTCGGCCAGTCCCAGGCAAATGTGAATTCAAGCAGAGATTGGTGCCATATTCACTTGCGGCACAGAGTTGCAGATGGTTCATTTTCCCGAAATAGCTCGTGAGACATTCTGAAAGCTCTATTTCAACACTGCCATCCGCATGACGGTTCGGAGACGATGAAGGAGAGATGTCGAAATGACGAGGAGATCAAGTCTCGTACTGCAAGAAGTCCGTCGGCTAAACGCAAGGATGATGGCCGCGGCCACAGGCTCGCCGAATGAACGGTATGAACGCATTTTCGACCTTGTACCCCGCGAAGCCTTCCTTGGTCCCGGTCCGTGGCATATCGCCGTCCATCCTTGGAAGAAATCCTACCGGCATCGCTACATTGAAACTCCGAGCGACGATCCGGTGCATGTTAATCAGAACGTGCTGGTCGCACTTGATCGGACGAAGGGCATCAACAACGGCGAGCCCCTGTTGCATGCAGGTTGGCTCGGGAGCGTGAATCCACAGCGCGGCGAAGTGGTGACCCATATCGGAGCAGGCACTGGCTACTACACCGCAATGCTCTCGATGTTGACGCTCCCATACGGCAGCGTGCATGCCTTTGAAATCGATGACAATCTTGCTGAGCGTGCGCGTGAGAACCTCGTTCCCTTCGAAGGGGTTTCGGTTACTCATGGTGACGCTACTGTGCTGACGCTGCCGTCATCCGACGTGATCTACGTGAATGCCGGCGTTGTGGCCCCGCCAGCACATTGGCTCGAATCATTGCGTCCAGGCGGTCGTATGATCTTTCCTTGGCGCCCGAACGAGGATGTTGCCGTCACGATGCTCATCACTCGAGGTCAATCGGAATTCTCGGCGCAGCCATTAATGCCAGCTTGGTTCATTCCCTGCATTGGCGCAAGTGACCCTCGCCAGAGCCTTAGAGTCCCGGATCGCACCGGCGCACGAACCATCCGCTCCGCCTGGCTCACCAGAGATCGCAAACCCGACGAAAGCGCCGCCGCGATCTTCCGCGACGTATGGTTCTCCAACGATTCCGCAGCTCCAACCACAGTTGCCGCGTAATTCGCAATTCCGCGAAAAGCTGCCAGCGCTTGAAGTGCGGCAGCCTAATTTCGCAAACCTGTCGCAAAGGCCTGTCTCCTGCGACAAGAAGCGTTCCAATTGAGGTACAGCGTCGACATTGGTGGCTTGCCAATCACCTGCCTCCATCGGTCCAATACTCGTGCCTGACCAGACCGCTTGAGCCGACGCGCGTCGCGGCCCGTCACGCAGCCCGCACGGCCGCCATCGGCTTCACATTCTGGTTCATCCGGAACAGATTGTTCGGATCGTAGCGCAGCTTGATTTCGGAAAGGCGCGCATAATTGGCCCCGTAAGCCATTTCGACCCGATCGGTCTCGTCCTCCGGCATGAAGTTGATGTAGGCAGTACCCACAGCATGCGGTTTGGTTGCCTCAAAGAGTTCGCGTGCCCAGCCGATGCAGTTTCCGTCCATCTCGGATTCCCGCCAGCGTGCATGGACATTCATGACAAAATGCGAACTGCGCTGTGGAAATGCTGTGGCTTCGGTCGGCACGCGGCCGGCGGCGCCGCCGACATGGCCGATGAATATTTCGCATTCCGGCCCTGGCAACTTCCGCACGGCATTGGTGAGAACCTCGATCGCCGCATCGGAGAGGGAGGCGAAATCCTGGCTCTTCCAGTAGTTACGGGCGCCGGGCGTTAGAAGCGGGTCGAATGCCTGCTGCCAGCCGATGAATGGCATCGGGCCGACGATGTCGGCGATCGGCTTTCCGATCCCACGCAATCTCGCCGCCGCCTTTTCGCCCGCCGCCATGTCCCCGCAATAGCACATGGCGAGCACCACGATTTCCTTGCCGTGCCATTCAGCCGGCAGGAACGGCAGCGGCGGCGCCTGGCGCATCACCACCCAGCAGGTCAGCTCGTCGGGTGCTGTTTCCAGCGCCTCGCGATACTCTCTGAGAACTTTTTCCGCATCGGCGAAGGGATGCACCACCAGTCCGGCGAAAACTTCGGGATGGAGCGGGTTGAGCTGGAATTCGAAGGAGGTCACGACGCCGAAATTGCCGCCGCCGCCGCGCAGGGCCCAGAACAGGTCCGGCCGCTCGGTCTCGCTCGCCTTCACCAGTTCGCCATCGGCCGTCACCACATCCACCGAAATCAGATTGTCGAGGGTCAGCCCGAATTTCCGGGTGAGCCAGCCGAAACCGCCGCCGAGCGTCAGGCCGGCTATGCCGGTCGTGGAATTGATGCCGGTCGGCAGCACCAGCCCGAAAGCCATGGTTTCCTTGTCGACGTCGCCGAGCGTAGCGCCCGGCTCGATCCTGGCGCGGCGCGTCTCGGGATCGACCCGCACGGACTTCATTGGCGACAGGTCGATGACAACACCACCCTCGCAGACGGCATTGCCGGCAATGCCGTGCCCGCCGCCGCGCACCGAAACGAGCAGATTGTTATCGCGCGCAAGACGCACCGCGCGCACGACATCAGCTGCCCCTGCGCAGCGCGCAATCAGCCCCGGCCGGCGATCGATCATCGCATTCCAGATCGCCCGCGCCTCGCCGTAATTCACGTCGTTGCTGGTCAGGAGACTGCCGCGAAAACCGGCGGCAAACGCATCCATGGCCACGTCATTGACCATCGTCTGACCCCGCTGCAGGGTCGTGAGGTTCAAATTGTCCATGATTTCCTCCATGCGACCGGCGCCCCGCACCGTCGCGGCCAGCATCTTGCGCTCGCAGGGGGCGTCAAACAAGTTTTCCAAAAGGATTAGTACTGGCGATGCCGATACTCGGCCGGCCTGCGGCGTCGTGGGACACGCCCGTCTCGCGAAAACTTCTTCCAGCCCTCATTTCCATACTGTCGCCCGTATCCGATTGATGTATGGAGGGAACTCCAGAAAAAGACGTGCACGGAGGCGGCAATGGATCACCAGGATAAATCCAAGACGGACAAGAACCTGCCGGGCGGCGATCTCGACGAGCAGGCGCTCTTCTTCCATCGCTATCCCCGCCCCGGCAAGCTGGAGATCCAGGCGACCAAGCCGCTCGGTAACCAGCGCGATCTCGCGCTCGCCTATTCGCCGGGTGTCGCCGCCCCCTGCCTTGCCATCCGGGACAACCCGGAAATGGCAGCCGAATATACCTCGCGCGCCAATCTCGTCGCCGTGATTTCCAACGGCACCGCCGTGCTCGGACTCGGCAATATCGGGCCGCTGGCTTCGAAGCCGGTCATGGAGGGCAAGGCCGTGCTCTTCAAGAAATTCGCCGGTATCGACGTCTTCGACATCGAGATCGACGCCGCGAGCGTCGAACAGATGGTCTCGACCGTTTCCTCGCTGGAGCCGACCTTCGGCGGCATCAACCTTGAAGACATCAAGGCGCCGGAATGTTTCGAGGTCGAGCGGCGCCTGCGCGAGAAGATGAAAATCCCGGTCTTCCACGACGACCAGCACGGCACCGCGATCATCGTTGCCGCCGCGATCCTGAACGGGCTGGAACTCGCCGGCAAGGCGATCGATAACGTCAAGATCGTCGCCTCGGGCGCGGGTGCGGCCGCCCTTGCTTGCCTCAATCTGCTGGTGACGCTCGGCGCCAAGCGCGAAAATATCTGGGTCCACGATATCGAAGGCCTCGTCTATGAGGGCCGCACCGAACTGATGGACGAATGGAAGTCCGTCTATGCCCAGAAGAGCGACACGCGCACGCTCGCCGAAAATATCGGCGGCGCCGATGTCTTCCTCGGTCTCTCGGCCGCCGGCGTCCTGAAGCCGGAGCTGCTGGCGCAGATGGCCGACAAGCCGCTGATCATGGCGCTCGCCAATCCCACGCCGGAGATCATGCCGGATCTCGCCCGCGCTGCCCGCCCCGACGCAATGATCTGCACCGGCCGCTCGGACTTCGCCAACCAGGTCAACAACGTCCTCTGCTTCCCCTACATCTTCCGCGGCGCGCTCGATTGCGGCGCCGAGACGATCAACGAGGAAATGAAGATGGCCGCCGTGCGCGCCATCGCAGCGCTTGCCCGCGAAGAACCCTCCGATGTCGCTGCTCGCGCCTATTCCGGCGAGACCCCGGTCTTCGGCCCCGACTATCTGATCCCTTCCCCCTTCGATCCGCGCCTCATCCTGCGCATCGCCCCTGCCGTCGCCAAGGCCGCCGAACAGAGCGGCGTCGCGCGCCGCCCGATCCAGGATTTCGACGCCTACCTCGATCAGTTGAACCGCTTCGTCTTCCGCTCCGGCTTCGTCATGAAGCCGATCTTCACTGCGGCAAAGGCCGCCGAGCGCAAGCGCGTCATCTTCTCCGAAGGCGAGGATGAGCGCGTGCTGCGCGCCGCCCAGGTGCTGCTTGAGGAAGGCTTGGCCAAACCGATTCTGATCGGCCGCCCGCAGGTCATCGAGACACGCCTCAAGCGCTACGGTCTGCGCATCCGGCCACTGCAGGATTTCGAGGTCATCAACCCGGAAGACGATCCGCGCTTCCGCGAATATGTCGATCTCTATTTCTCGCTCGTCGGCCGCCGCGGCGTCATTCCGGAAGCCGCCCGCACCATCGTGCGCACCAACACGACCGTCATTGGCGCGCTGGCGCTGAGGCGCGGCGAGGCCGATGCGCTGATCTGCGGCCTGGAAGGCCGCTACGAAAAGCACCTCCGCGACGTCCGCCAGATCATCGGCAAGCGCAAGAATGTCCGCGATTTCTCGGCCCTCAGCTTGATGATCTCGCAGCGCGGCGCCACCTTCTTCACCGACACTTACGTGACCTTCAACCCGAGCGCAGAAGAGGTCGCCGAGGCGACGGTGATGGCGGCCGAGGAAATTCGCCGCTTCGGCATCACGCCGCGCGCCGCCCTCGTCTCGCATTCCAATTTCGGCTCGCGCGAATCCGAAAGTGCGACCAAGATGCGCAACGCCCTGCAACTCATTCGTGAAACCGCGCCCGATCTTGAAGTCGACGGCGAAATGCACGGCGAAAGCGCCATCACCGAAGCGCTGCGCAAGCGGGTCATGCCGGATACGACGCTGCATGACGAGGCGAACTTGCTCGTCTTCCCGAACCTCGACGCCGCCAACATTACCTTCGGCGTGGTGAAGTCGATGACAGACGGACTGCATGTCGGCCCGATCCTGCTCGGCGCCGCCCTGCCCGCTCACATTCTTGCTCCCTCGGTCACTTCCCGCGGCGTCGTCAACATGGCCGCACTCGCCGTCGTCGAGGCATCGCAGCCGGCATAAGCCGGCTTTGCGACCAGGAGATTCACGGATAACCAGCACTCGCCGAGATATTTCGCAAGTGCTGGCATCCTGCCGCGTTTTACCTCGGCGTTACGTCAAAGCCGAACCACTTCTGCGATAGCTTGACGATCGTGCCGTCCGCCTTGGCTGCTGCGATCGCGTCATTGAACATGGCTTTCAGTTTGATATCCTCCTTACGCAAACCAACCGAGCTGCCTCGCCCGAGCATGCCGCCCTGGAAACGAGGGCCTGTGACGATCAAGTCCTCGTTGCCCGGCTTTGCCGCCGCTGTCGAGAGATATGCCATCGACGCCATGACGAGGTCGACGCGACCGGCCTTCAGATCGAGATCGTGCTGTTCCGTCGTCTTGTACTCACGGATATCGACGACGCCCTTCAAATATTTGTCGAGGAAGGTCGCGGCGATCGATGCAGTCTGCACGCCGATTGTCTTGCCCTTGAGCAACGGCTCGAGCTGCTTCAGCGCAGCGACAGCGCCGGCCTCGTCCGTTGCGAGCGAAAACACCTCTCCCTTCAAAGGCAGAGTGGCAAGCGGGGAGTCTTTCAATGTCGCAAAGGTCTGCCCGGTCGTGCCGTAGGAATCACTGAAGGCAATGACCTCCTCACGCTTGGCGGTTGCAGACATCCCCGAAATGATTGCGTCGAACTTTCCGGCATTCAGGGCCGGGATCATACCGTCAAAAGGCTGGATCACGGTCGTGCATTCGACCTTCATATGGGCGCAAAAATACTTGATCAGCTCGATTTCGTAACCATCCAGGCTACCGTCTGCCTTGGTGAAGTTCCACGGCCGAAACGCTCCCTCGGTCGCAATCGTCACATGTGTCCAGTTCTTCTCCTCGGTGCGTGCCGCCGTGGAAATGGCTAAGGTGGCGACCATAGTGATCGCGGCCATGATTGCGGTCAGGTATTTCATACTTGAGTTCCCCTTCTTGATTGAGCCTGATGAACTATTGATTGATGAACTGGCGGAAGCGCTCCGACTTCGAATTCGAGAAGACATCCTGAGGTTTGCCCTCTTCCTCGACCACACCCTTGTGTAAAAAGACAACGCGGCTGGAGACGTCGCGCGCAAATCCCATCTCATGTGTGACGACCAGCATGGTGCGCCCTTCCTCTGCCAAGGCGCGCATGACGCGCAGAACCTCTCCCACAAGCTCCGGATCGAGCGCCGATGTCGGCTCATCGAAGAGCATCACCTTTGGATGCATGGCCAGCGCGCGGGCAATGGCGGCGCGCTGCTGCTGGCCGCCGGAAAGATGAGCGGGATAGAAATTGCGTTTATCGGCGATGCCGACTTTAGCGAGCAAAGCTTCAGCTTCCTCGATGCATTCGGCGCGTGAACGGCGCTGAACATGGATCGGCGCCTCGATAAGGTTTTCCAGGACCGTCTTGTGAGACCAGAGATTGAAACTCTGGAACACCATGCCGAGCTGAGAGCGGATACGGTCGACCTGCCATCGATCCGTCGCGCGGTGTGCGCCGCCGGCACTGCGCTGCATCGAGATCGTTTCGCCGGCAACGGTCACTTCACCGGAATCCGGCGTTTCCAGCAGATTGATGCAACGCAGGAACGTCGATTTCCCGGAGCCGGACGAACCGACAATGGAGACGACATCGCCTTCCAAAGCATCAAGGGAGATGCCCTTGATGACTTGTACAGGCCCGAAGCTCTTGTGCATGTCGCGCACGCTGAGGGCGATTGGTGTAGCCGTCATCGATGTTCTCCTGCAGGGGTCGCCACAACGGCATTCTCTCGGTTGACGGGAGGAGGCGCGCGCAAATGCGGGCTAAGCCTGTACTCGGCGAATTGAATGAGACGCGTCAGCAAGAAATTGAGGGCGAGATAGATGGCCCCGGAGACAACGAAGACCTCGATTGCCCGGTAGGTCTCGGAGATGATCTTCGCGGCAACTCCGGTTACCTCCATCAGCGTAATGATCGAGGCAAGCGATGTCGCCTTGACCATCGAGATCATCTCGTTGCCGTATCCGGGCAATGCCTGTCGGATTGCCAGCGGCAGGACGATCCGGCGAAACATCAGAAAACGGTTCATGCCGCAGGCGCGGGCAGCCTCGACTTGACCGTGCGGTACCGAGAGCATGCCGCCGCGAATGATCTCGCTGGCGTAGGCCGCGGTATTCAAGGTCAGCGCCAGAACCGCGCACCAGTAAGGATCGCGGAGAAACGGCCAGAAGACGCTGTGCCGTATGGCTGGAAACTGACCGAGACCATAATAGATGAGAAATATCTGCACCAAGAGCGGCGTGCCGCGGAAGACAAAGACATAGAGCCGCGCGAACCAGTCCAGCGCTGCCACACAGGAGAGGCGGGCAAGCGCCAGCAGCATCGCCAGAATGGCCCCAAGGCAGATCGACGTCACGGCAAGCTCGAGCGTCAGCGGAATTGCGAAGACCAGGCTCAGAAATGTTTCCTGGAGAAAGGGCCAGTCCATCACGCCCTCCTCACGCCGCGCGACAGGCGCCGCTCCGCCTGCCGGATGACGAGGCTCGAAACTGTCGAGATCATCAGGTAGATCGCGCCGGCCATCAGGTAGAAATCGAATGGAAGCCCGGTCGACCCCGCGCCGACCTGGGCTTGGCGCAGGAGCTCGGCAACACCGGTGATCGATACCAGTGCCGACTCCTTCAGGACGACCTGCCAGACATTGCCGAGACCGGGAAGCGCGTGACGTAGGGTCAGCGGCGCAACGATCCGCCGCAGACGAAGCCAGCGCGGCATGCCGCAGGCGATAGCCGCCTCGATCTCACCCGGATGGACCGCCTTGAAACCACCTCGCAGCACTTCCGTGAACTGAGCGCCGGAGGTGACGCCCACGGCGAGGGAGCCGGCAAGAAAGCCCGGAAAGCCGAGGAAACCTTCGGCGCCGAAAAGCCGGCCCACCGCCGTAACCACGGCGCTACCGCCGAAATAGAAGAGATAGATGACCAGCAGATCGGGAATGCCCCGCAGCACCGTTGTATAAGCGTCGGCGACTGCGCGAGCAAAGCCGTTACCTGCAATCTTGGCCCATGCCCCAAGCGTCCCAATACAGGCGCCGACGGCATAGCCGGCGATTGCAACAAGGATGGTCATCCACGCTCCGGCTAGAAGAGCATGGCCCCAGCCATCCGGACCGAAGCCGGCAAGCTCGAAAAAACCAGGCTGGCTCATGTTGCTGCCCCGGAAGAGCATGTTTTTGCAGGAACTGACATTGTCATAGCGTGGCTGGTTGACTGAACGACGCCGACCGTCTTGCCTTTGAGGGCTTCGCCGATTCCGGCAATCACCGGATCGGCCTTGGACTTGTCGTTCAAATTCGGCCGTTCGCCGAGCATCGGCAGAGGAGACACCGGCCGGTCCTTCAGATGCAGAAAGCTCACGAGCTCCTCCCGCGTTCCGGACAATTTCACCCGACGGGCAAACTCGCGGATAAGCGCTGTCAGGCGTTCACGATCGGGCTGCAAGTCCTGGTTAGGCATCAGCCTGCTCCGGCAATGGCGGCTCAACGTCATCCGGGATCGGATTGATGAAAGGCGTACGCTCCAGACGCGCCCTGTGATCGGCCTTGGCAGCTTCGATCAATCCGGGGTTACCGATGAGATCGGCGGCCGTGCTCGCCATCACCTTGGCCGCGTGTTCGGTTCCCTTGTGGGCAGCCGGCAGCTTCCCTTGCGCAACCAGCTGCCAGGAATGTCCTGGCGTTCCGACAGCATAGGTAGCTCCTCGCATCTGCACGGTCGGCACCACCCAGCTGACGGTCCCGACATCGGTGGAACCGACCAATGTGCCGTCACCGGCATTCAACGGAAAAATCTCCTCGCAGAGCGGCTGGTCCTCCTTCGGTTTCAGCGCGAAACGACCATAGGACGCTGCGATATCCTCTGCATTGAAGGTCTGCTGGAACTTGCGGGCCATTTCTCGATCCGCGTCATCGAACACGGGCGGGCCAAGGCGCTGCAGATGCGAGAACATGCATTCTTCGAGTGGTGTATTGCCGACGAGGTTGGCGTCGCCGCTGACGATTTCACTGCGGACGGCCGTCTCGGTCATCAGAGCCGCACCTTCGGCAACCTTCTTGACGCGGGCGACCAGAGACAGGAGTTCCGGCAAGGTCCTCGCGCGGACGAGATAGCGTACCGTCGCGCGCGCCTGCACGACGTTAGGCGCCCCGCCGCCCGCATCAGTGATAGCATAGTGGATGCGCGCGGTCGAAGGCATGTGCTCGCGCATATAGTTGACGCCGACATTCATAAGCTCCACCGCATCGAGAGCGCTACGGCCGAGATGCGGTGTGGCGGAGGCATGCGATGCGCGGCCCGAAAAATGGAAATTGATCTCATTGCAGGCGAGCGAAATGGGGTTATTGACCCCGGCAAAGGCTGCCGGATGCCAGGAGATCGCGATATCGACGTCGTTGAAAACGCCGGCGCGCACCATGAAGCCCTTCGAAGAGCCGCCTTCCTCGGCCGGGCATCCGTAATAGCGCACCCTTCCCTTCAAGCCGCTTTCGGCCAGGAAATCCTTGATCGCGGCGGCAGCGAGCATGGATCCGGCTCCGAGCATGTTATGGCCACAGCCATGACCATTGCCGCCGTCGACCAAGGGGCGCTGCTCGGCAATACCGGCCTCCTGGCTCAGTCCCGGCAGCGCGTCGAACTCGCCAAGAATTGCAATGACCGGGCCACCCTCGCCTGCCTCTCCCATGACTGCTGTCGGCAGACCGGCAATGCCGCGCTCGACACGAAAGCCTTCCCTTTCCAGCATGCGGGCGTGCTCTTCGGCGGATTGATATTCGAGGTAATTGGTCTCGGGAATATCCCAGATGCGATCACTCAACTCGAAGAACGACGCGCGCTTTCTCTCGACTATTTCCCAAACCGCATCGGAGTTCTGCATGGATATACAATCCGCCTCGTATAATGGTAATCAAATTGGCGCCAATTTTATGCTCCAATTGAATCGGACACGCAAGCCATGAGCTTGGAATATTTTTCAGGCTGTCAATCGGCCTCGTTGTTGGCCTGGGGAGAGCTATGATAGTCATCGCCGAAATCGGGCTGGGGAGAACTACATGAATTCGCTGAAAAGCGGAGCGACGGCGCAAGCACAAGAGCCGCAAACCTCCGATGTGACCGAACTCATTCTCCAGGATATCCTTGCCGGCCGTCTCCCGCCTGGAACCTGGTTGAAGCAGATCGATCTCGAAAGGCGGTATAACTGTACGCGACCCGAGGTCCGCAGAGCTCTCGACAGATTGGTGCAGAAGCGACTGGTGGAGCATGTCCCCAATCGAGGTTATCATGTCCATGAGCAAGACGGGCGCCGCGCCCAGGAGGTCAGCGACATTCGCGTCATCCTCGAAGTCGCCGTCAGCGACCGCATCATCGCGAATGCGAGCGAGACGGATATTGCGAACTTGCGGGTTCTAGCTTCACGCTTCGACGATCTGGTGCTGAACGGCACCATGCTTGAACTTTACGAAGCCAATCTCGCCTTCCACCGCCATCTGCTTGCTCTCGCAGGCAACCAGGAACTCGTGGAACTGATCACGGAGATTCGGCAGCGGACATCCTCTGCGCCGGTGTCGCAGTGGCGAACGCGCGCCCGCATCGAGCAATCCGGTCGCGAACATCAACAGATGGTCGATGCGATAGAGAGACGCGACACCGATGGTCTGATGGAGCTGACGCGCAGGCACATTCTTCAAGCTTGATCGGCCTCGATGACGCGGCAGCTGTTGCTGGAACTTGGGATAACCGGAAATCGCTGGAGGGTGCATTTTTCGCCACCTCCGGCATGACCTCGTGGCTTTTATGCAATGGAACCGCCTGGAGTTTTGGCGCCGTGCCATCTCAACCATCCGCAGCCAGTTGATATCCCCATATCATGCACCTCGTACCGACAGCCGCCCTCCATACGCAAGCTCATCCGCGCGTTCGTTGCCGGCTATGCCGGAATGGCCCTTGCACCAGGCAATGGTCACCAGGGCGTTCTGCGAGAATTGAAGATCGACCGCTTTCCAGAGTTCCGCATTAGCGATCGTCCGGCTTCGGGCGTTCCCATTCGGACTGCTTTTCTTCCAGCCGTTATTCTTCCAAATGTGCCGCCTGTCGTTGCAGCCTTTGACGGCATAGATCGAATCCGACCAGATGGTCGCGGCTTCGCCCGTTGCTTCGCTATTGATCCACATGATTGCCTTCAAGACGGCGGTCAATTCCATCGAATTATTGGCGGAATCACGCATACCGCCGAAGCTGGACGCGATTTCCGCAGCCTCGCGATAGGCGACGAAGGCCCAGCCTCCGTGCCCGGAACCGGGGTCATAACAACCGTCCACAAAGACGTGGAGACCGTGGCTTTTCGGTAGTCCGGCCGTCGTTGTGGGGGAGCCTAGCTCATTGGAAATGCCCGCCATTTTCGCCTTCGCTGCGCCCCGCCCGGACCGGCGCGATTTGCGACGGCCACCCGAAGCCGACATTGGAATTGAACGTTCCCTTGTGTCAACTATTGACGACCGTGGGGCCGACAGCGCCTACTGCCGATGGGAAACTGTGAGGGGCAGCGCCATGGACAATCCGTTGAGCAGGGCCGGCAAGCGGGATCATGCCGTAACCGTTCGCCGTATTCTCAAGGTCAATCACGCCGGCGAATTCGGCGCAATTCGCATCTACGGGGCACAGATCTGGATGGCCCGTCGGCTGTTTCCTGAGATCGGGCCCGCACTTCGCGAAATGCGGGACGACGAGATCGAGCATTGCCGCCTGTTTCGCGACGCGATGCCATCCAGGAATGCCAAGCCATGTCGCGTCATGGCATTCTGGAGCCTCGGCGGTTATCTGCTCGGTTTCCTGACGGCCCTCGGCGGGCGTAACATGATCTGGGTCTGCACCGAGGCGGTTGAAAGCACAGTTCACCGCCATCTCGAAGATCAATTGATCTTCCTCAAGAGCCGCGATCCACAGCTTCACGGCCTCATCGCTTCGATCCAAGAAGAGGAGTTGGCGCATCTCAGGGAGGCCGAGAGGAACCAGACGAAACGCGGCATCGGCCACGCCCTGCTTCTGCCAGTCATCGCCGCGCTCACGGACCAGATGATCTGGCTCTCGACATGGGGAGACTCAAGCTGGATGCGTGCCGAAATAGCCCGCTCCAAGGGTGTTTGATGGTCTGGCAGCCGCTTCTGGCGCCATTCAGTCATCACCGGTCTTGGCCCAAAGCAGGCATTGCTCTGGGCCAAAGGGCTCAATGGTCTGGAGACGGCGAAGTCAGTTCTTCGCAGGTGGCTTGGGAGGCTCGGCCAGGTTGATCCGGTTGCCCTCACCGTCGAATATCTGAGCCACGAGCCCAAAGTCGCCTTCGATTTTGTTGGCGAGTTGCAAGCCCTGACGCGAAAGCCTTTCGAGCTCAACCTCGAGCTCGCGGACGACGATCGTTATGATCCCGTTGCCGGCGCGTTTGTCATCCTTCCAGACCTGCAGGCCGGCCCCGCCCATGTTACGCCACTGAGCCATGCCCGCTATCGGTTTGCTATCTGCGGGGCGTCCCATGAGCTTTTCATACCAGATGAGCGCCTCGTCAAAGTTGGAAACGGTGGCGGAGGCGAAGATGCTCTGGACAGTTATTGAAGTGGTGGTCATGTTGTACTCCTTGTTGGACAAATGGATGTCGTGCAGGAGTTCTCGATTTCGACAGGCCGCGCAAAAAAGCTTGCGGTCATCACAAAACTTTTGAGCGCTGTTCTTCGAGGTGGCGCCGTTCTGCCTCCGACCAACACAATCCGATAGCGACCGTGAAAGCTTCCGCCGCCTCGACATGCCTGCCTAGCTCGGCGCAAATCTGCGCGCGGGCCGTCCAGTACGGCAGGTAGTCGGCCATTCGCGGATCGCCGGCAAGCGCATGTATGTCACCAAGAGCCGCGTCTGCCTGCCCTATCCGCACGAGAGCCACGGACCGATTGAGCGTCACGACGGGCGACGGAGCAATCCTGCCCAGCACGTCATAGAGGGAAACGACGTCCTGCCAGTTTGAGATGCCGCTCAAACGGCGCGCGACATGGGCAGATTGGATGGCCGCCTCTATCTGGTAGCGGCCAGTCGGACCCTTTGCGTTGGCTTCTCGCAGGAGACCCTCGGCGAGGCGCAATTGATCGTGATCCCAAAGTCCGACATCCTGGCTGTCCAGCGGTACGAATGCACCGTCGGGGGCCCTGCGGGATGATCGCCGCGCCTCCGTATAAAGCATCAGCGCAAGAAGACCTTTCGGCTCCGGCTCATGCGGAAGCAGGGATACAACCACGCTTGCAAGCCAGATTGCCTCTTGTCCAAGCGCTTCCGCCCTGTCGATGTCCATCCACCCGCTGGTATAGGCGGCGTAGATGGAGGCGAGTATCGGCGGCAGCCGGTGCGATAGTTCCTCCTTTTCCGGCACGAGGAACGGAATTTTCCCATCCCTGATCCTCGCCTTGGCTCTTACGAGCCTCTGGCCCATGGCCCTCGGAGAGACGAGAAACCGCGCGGCGATGTCTGCAGCGGTCAGGCCCAGCACGGTCTGGAGGATCAGCGGCGTTCGCGCGGAGGCATCGATGCCGGGATGTGCGCAGGCAAACATGAGCGCCAGTCGCCTGTCCGCAATTTCCTCATCCATTTCCGCCGCTGCCGAGAGTTCCTCGGCGATGAGGGTAAGACGATCGGCGCTCTTCGCCTTCACTTTGTCCTTGCGCCAGTCGTCGAGCTTGCGCCTGCGCGCGATCGTCAACAGCCAGGCATCGGGGTTATCGGGCACGCCATCGACAGGCCATTTTTCGAGAGCCGTGAGGAAAGCAGTCGCGAGCGCATCCTCGGCGGACGCGATATCACCCAAGCGCGCGCCAAGATAGGCGACGAGGCGACCATAGCTCTCGCGCGCCACTCGCTCTGCTACACCTCGGGCAACGGTGGAACCCGAAACCGTCATCCTGCATGTTCCGACGCATCCCTGATGCGACGAACCTCAACCGTTCCCCAGGACGCAGCAGGGCAGCGCGCCGCCCATTTGTTGGCTTCGTCCATATCGGCAACGTCTATGATAAAGTACCCACCGAACTGTTCGCGAATATCCGCATAAGGGCCGTCCAGAACACTGACGTCATTCCCTTGAACGCGAACGACACTCGCCTCAGAGGAACCGACCAGGGCATTGCTGGAGACGAATGCTGCCGCTTTCTCCAGCGCTTGCTGATAGGCATACATCTGGCCCATGAAGCGCGCCATGTCCTCGGGCGCTATGGACTTCCCGGCAGCTTCGTCCGCATGCAGCATCAGCATGTAGCGCATTTGCTTTATCCCCAGTGAAAACCAATCCCCAGCAGGAGCGAGCTGGGAGAATAACAATTCGGATGAAGAAGGGAACTGCTGTTAACGGCTGCAGTGTCCGTCGCCGGGGCAACGCTGTTGCCCGCATCTTCTGGATAAAATCCCGAAAATGCGCTAGGAATTGATCCAAGCTTATTAAGAGAAATACCTTAAGAGACAAGGTACGGCGAATGGACGCCACCTTTGACCGATCGACACTTTCTCACTTCCGGACGATGCCGTGAAACGCCGAAACCTGTCTCTTGCTCTTGTGCTTGCGCTGGCATCGCCGGCTGCCGCACAGAGCAGCGCCGTCTGCAACGACCTGCGTGGTCGCCTGGCCGACCTACCACGATCGATCGGCAACAATAACGGGCAGGAAGCGCGCCAATATGCCAGCGCAATCGCCGAGCAGAACCTCGAGCTGCGCAAGGTCCGCAACGATCTGCGCAGCTATGGCTGCACCTCGGGTAGCATGGTGGTGATCGGCGGCGAGAATGCCGATTTTTGCGCCGAGCTTTCTGATGCCGAAGCCCGGATGGTCGACAATATCCGTTATCTCCAGGATCAGCGCGACGAGTTGCGCAGCCAGGCCGGCGATGACGACGCGCGCCGGGAATTGACGGCGGCCCTCGAACGCAATGGCTGCAGCAGCGACAATTTCTATGCCCCGACCGAGCGCAGCGCCAGCGATCCTGCCCCAAGCGTCGAGGAACAGGCGATGCGCACCGACACCTTCATCCCGCTTGGCGGCGGTGAAGAGGCCGATCCATTTTACGGCCTGCCGAGGGCCGAAATGTTTTCGCCGGTCAGCACCATTTGCGTTCGCAGCTGCGACGGCGGCTTCTTCCCGATCAGTTCGAACACCACCTCGGTCGATTTCGGCCGCGATGCGCAGACCTGCGCCAAGATGTGCCCCGGCATCGAGACCGAGCTCTTCTATCGCGACGTGACCAGCACCGAAGCCTCGAACATGATCTCGGTCGCAACAGGCGCGCCCTATAGCGCCATGAAGAACGCCTTTGCCTACAAGAACCGCGCTCCCGGCGAGAAAAATACCTGCGCCTGCAATCTGACCGCCTATTACGAGGAGATGCGCGGCAAGCAGACCCTGGGCGAACCGCCGCAGCAGGGCTCGATCACGACGGTCCGCACCAATCCGCCGGCGAAAGATACTGCGGCAGCAGCAGTCCCGCCGCAGCCATCCGTTCCCGAGCGTCCCTACGACCCCACGCAGAACAAGGTCCGTCAGGTCGGCCCGCAATTCCTTGCTGGCGACCAGGGCTCGATCGACCTTGCCAATCCGGCGACGCCGGGCCCGCAACCACAACAGCAGTAATTGCTAAGGGTCGTTGCGTCCCCATCCGTCGTGGAAAACCAGTTCCTCGAGCGGCAGCCGCTGCCGCCAGCCTTTGACCGAGAGTTCCGGTTCATCATAAAGCCGATCGACAAAGCCGGCGCAGAGCCAAGCGACCACCTCGATATGCTCGGGTATGCCGAGAATTGATTTCAGGTCGCCTTCACGAAAGATGCTGACCCAGCCGATGCCGACCCCTTCGGCGCGGGCCGCAAGCCAGAGGTTCTGGATGGCGCAAACGGTCGAATAGGAATCCATCCGCGGATTGTGCGTCCGTCCCAGCACCACGCTGCCGCCGCGAGTGGGATCGCAGGTCACGCATATGCCGAGCGGCGCCTCCACGATGCCTTCGAGCTTGAGGGACCGATAGGCCTGCCGCCGCTCGCCTTCGAACATCGACGCCGCCTCTTCGTTGGCCTTGGCAAAGGCGTCGCGCACGCGCGCACGGACAGCTGGACTATTCACCAGAATGAAATTCCATGGCTGCATGAAGCCGACCGACGGCGCATGATGGGCGGCTGTCAGGAGCCGCGCCACGACGTCGTCGGGCAACGGATCGGGCAGGAACTGGCTGCGCACGTCACGCCGCGTCATGATCGCGTGATACACGGCTTCGCGCTCGGCCAGCGAAAAACCGGACGCCGCCGAAAGGGCATCCGCATCAAAGGGTCGCATCGTCAAATCCCCAACAACGCAACCGCCCGCCGTCCGCGCGGGTTGGGTCTATCTCGCCAGGCCGGTCTTCTGACTTGGCTTCATCCATCTGCCGCAGCCTTCCCGGCAAAAGCCAGTGGCGCGATGAAGCGGCAGACGTCGGCCTTACAGCGTTGGGCACGTTCCGGCCTTGCACCGGATTCCCGATTCTCCCGCCTGGACGGCGGGCACCTGACGGCGCATCTATTTCAGGAAACCGACGCGGCGGCAAGTGCACGCAGACCGAACCTGAAACCACGGCTGCATATGGCTGATCGAGGGGCGGATCACCGGGCAGACAACCCCCTCCTCGGCGATCTTTTGGTCGCAGGAGGAAACAGCCTCTGTGTGCCCGCCCATCCTCCTCTACTTTATGATTTATTCACACATCAAATCCACACTGCCTTTGCGCGTTTTGGGTCGCAAACTCCGACATGGGCATGAGCGCTCGTGATGTGACCGTCAGCGTCGATGCCGCGCTGATGTGCCGGTCGCGAAGATGGTCGACCGAGCCGCAATTCCAGGCTCCACGGATGTTCCAATTCTTGAAAACGATGCCCCTGACAGCCAAGCTGGCGGCGATTATCGTTGCCGTCAATCTCTGCGGCATTTCCGCCTTGGCCACCTATACATGGATGTATGAAACCCGGGCGCTGGTTGACGGCGCCCACGCAAATTGGTCCAAGGATGCGGAGCAGTTTGCATCTCTGGCCGCCGGCGGCGTCAAATGGGGCAAGGCGAACGCCGTTCGCGAGGCTTATTCGCTGTATCGTGACGATCCCTCGCTCGATCTTGTGCAATTTGCCGCATTCAACGCAGAGCTCGCTGCCGTCGACAGCTGGACCCGCGACGGCGTTTCCGGTTTGCCAACGCCGGCCGACCTGGCGACCCGCCTCAGCGCAAAACCCGACAAAACGACGATCGATGACAGCGGAATGTCCGCCGGTTTGGTCACGATTATCGCGCCGCTGCCGCTGGACAAGTCGGGCAAGACAACCGGCTACATCGTCACGAACTGGTCTGTCGAAAAAATCACTTCCGAAGTCCGCCAGAAGGTCCTCGTTTCGCTGCTCACGCAGTCCGCCATCACCGTTCTCGCCGTCATCGCTTTCCTCCTCGCCATGCGCAGCCTCGTTGGCAGGCCGCTCAGGATCCTCAGCAAACGAATTGGCGCGCTGCAGAATGGCGACCTCGCCTCCTCCGTCGCCTACAAGGAGAATGGCGACGAAATCGGCTTCCTCGCCCGTGCGCTGGAGGTCTTCCGTCACGAGGCGATCGCAAAGGTCGAAAGAGAGCAAGTCACTGCCGAGCAGACCGCCTCGTTCGACGCCGAACGGGCCCGCAACGCATTGCTGACGGAAGAAGCCGGCAACAGGCAACGGCTGGTGATGACCACTCTTGCGAACGCATTGGAAAGACTGGCCGCCGGCGACTTCTCGATCCAGCTTGCCGATCTCGGCCCTGAATTCGATAAATTGCGGCAGGACTTCAACAACATGGTCCAGGCCGTCGCAGCCGCGCTGACAGAGATAAAGATCGCTTCCGTCGCGGTTGAGGGCGGATCGAGCGAGCTGGCTTCCTCCGCAGATCAGCTGGCCAAACGGACCGAACAGCAGGCGGCAGCACTGGAACAGACCGCTGCGGCACTAGATGAAGTGACGACGACAGTCAAAACATCGTCGCAGCGGGCTGAAAATGCTGGACAATTGGTCGAGGAAACCAAGCGAGGTGCTCACGTCTCGGCGACGGTGGTGCGCGACGCGATCGGCGCGATGGACCGGATCCAAACCTCCTCCAGTCAGATCGGCCGCATCATCGGCGTCATCGACGAAATCGCATTCCAGACGAATCTGCTGGCGCTGAATGCCGGCGTCGAGGCCGCACGTGCCGGCGAGGCCGGCAAGGGATTTGCGGTTGTCGCACAGGAGGTTCGTGAACTCGCCCAGCGCTCGGCAAATGCGGCAAAGGAAATCAAGAACCTGATCAACGTTTCCGGCCAAGAGGTTGCTGCCGGCGTCGGGCTGGTGAACGAGACCGGCGACGCTCTCCTGAAGATCGAGGAGCAGATCAACCGCATCAGCGACAGCATCGCTACCCTCGTTCAGTCCTATCGCGAGCAGGCGACCGGTCTGCAGGAAATCAACGGCGCGATCAACCAGATGGATCATGCGACGCAGCAGAACGCGGTGATGGTCGAAGAAACGAACGCGGCCTGCCAGGAACTGCTGTCGCAGGGACGCCGGCTGCAGGATTCGGCCGGCCGGTTCCTCGTCGGCGCATCCTTGGCGAGTCAGCCCAGGCCGGTCCAGCCGAGCGCCAGTCAATCTCGTCCGGAAACCAGAACCGTCGTGCCGCGGCTTGCAGGAAATGCAGCCGTTGCCGCTTCTCCCGGTGCCTGGGAGGAGTTCTGACGCCGCCCCCCCGACGAGACTTTATTTTTCAGCAACTGATCACAGGAAGGGAACAGTTATGAAGAGAGTTGTGACCGCATTGCTTTTCACCTCTGCCGCTATCGTCGCGCCCATGAGCGTATCGATGGCTGAGGATGCCAAGCTTGCCCCTATCGCCGACTACGTGAAGAGCGACGTGAAGCCCTGGCTGAACGATCCCGCCATCATCGAGGCCATCAAGGCGCAGGACACTGCGAACGCCAAGCTGAGCGAAGCCGACATCGACGCTCTCGACAAGAAATGGCGTGGCGAGGTCGACGGTTCCGACCATTCCATGATCGATGGCGTGCTTGGCAATGCGCTGTCGAAATTCCTTCAGGCGAAGAAAGAAGCGTCTGGCGGCAAGATTACCGAGATCTTTGTCATGGACGCAAAAGGGCTGAATGTCGGTCAAAGCGACGTCACCTCCGACTACTGGCAGGGCGACGAGGCGAAATTCCAGAAGTCCTTCGGCGCCGGCAAGGATGCCGTCTTCGTCGACGAGATCGAGAAGGACGAATCGACCCAGACACTGCAGTCGCAGGCAAGCATCACGATCTCGGACGAAGCGGGAACGCCGATCGGCGCGGTCACCGTCGGCGTGAACGTCGACGCCCTCTGATTGCGGCATGCGCATTTTTCGCGCGAATTATAGACCATATGGCCCGGAAGTGGACGCTTCCGGGCCATAGGCTTTGCCTCCCGAACCAGGAAGCCGCTCCCTCGAACGGTGGTTTCAGCTTGCAAATTTTGCGTGACAATGGACGGCGGCGACGCTACATACGCGCCATGTCCACGACTTCAATCTACGCCTCGCGATTTTATTCGTACCGCTGCTCCCAGCGGATGCGGGCCCGTGCGTAACTGAATTCGACGCGACGACCACCCGAACAGCCGCTAGTCTACCTGGCGGCTTTTTTCTTCCGCACGGTACGACCAAACAGGAGCCATGCCGTGCCCGACACCATCGATGATCTGCGTATTCTCGAGATCACCCCGCTGACCAAACCCGCCGATATCATCGCGGAAATTCCCCGAACCGCTTCAGTCAGCGAGACGGTGACCAGCAATCGCAATGCCATCCATCAAATTCTCAAGGGTGAAGACGATCGCCTGATCGTCGTCATCGGCCCCTGCTCCATCCACGATCCGGTTGCCGCACGCGAATATGCCGCGCGGTTGGCCGAGCAGCGACAGCGCTTCTCCAGCGATCTGGAAATCGTCATGCGCGTCTATTTCGAAAAGCCCCGCACCACGGTCGGCTGGAAGGGCTTGATGAACGACCCGCATCTCGATGGCAGCTACCGTATCGAGGAAGGGCTGAGAATTGCCAGACGCCTGCTGCTCGACATCAACGCGATGGGCCTACCCGCCGGCGTCGAATTCCTTGAGACGATCACGCCGCAATACATCGCCGATCTCGTCAGCTGGGGTGCGATCGGCGCGCGCACGACCGAGAGCCAGATCCACCGCCAGCTCGCCTCCGGACTCTCCTGCCCGATCGGTTTCAAGAACGGCACCGATGGAGGCGCTCGCGTCGCGATCGACGCGATCCTGGCTGCTTCACAACCGCATCACTTCCCGGCCGTCACCAAGGACGGACAGGCGGCAATCGCCTCGACAAAGGGCAATGAGGACTGCCATATCATTCTGCGCGGCGGCAAGCGCCCGAACTATGAGGCGGCCGATGTCGAAGCCGTTGTCGGTGATGCCATCAAGTTTGATGTCGATCCACGCATCCTCATCGACGCAAGTCACGCCAACAGCAGCAAGGATCCGATGAACCAACCACGAGTGGTTAAGGACGTTTCCGGACAGATTGCCGCCGGCAATCACCACATCAAGGGTATGATGATCGAAAGCAACCTCGTCGCCGGGCGCCAGGATCTCACGCCCGGCAAGCCGCTGGTCTACGGCCAGTCCATCACCGATGGCTGCATCGGCTGGGATATGTCGGTGGAAGTACTTGAGGATCTCGCCAAGGCTGTCCGCGACCGCCGCAAGGCCGTTGTTGCGGCTTAGGCGGCCGCATTCAACGCGGCGGGCAGACCCGCCGCCCATTCAAAAATGGCTTGTGGAGTCGGCGGCATCGATGCAATCGTACGCCGTATGACTGAATATTTTGAGGACAAGAAACTTGATTGCCGCTCCTGCTCGCTTGCTTTTAGCCTGTTGTATAGCGTCAACCTTGGGATTCAGTGCCGAGCTCGCCAAGGCTGACACAGCTGATAGCCCAAGCGTTTTTAAATTAGGTAGCTCGTTAGATGAGGCCAGGCGCATCTCAAGCGAGCGGGGTTGGAACGTAAGGGTGCTTTCACCTGAGCTGCCCGGTCAATGGTATGTTGATGGCGCAGAAGTTAGTCTTGTCGTTTGCGATAACAACCAAATCGTCGCGGTGACGAAAACACGAGATGGAGGCGTTGATGAGTTCGCCTCGATCGTGTTCTATTCGTTCACATCCAAGTATGGTCGACCGGAGACGACCGTAGTGGCATTTCAGTCGGGACCGACCACAGTTTCAAGTATTGATTCAAAATTTCCCCCTTCCGGGGGTGAGTCTGTTTCGGTGCAACTACAAAGCATCGGAGGGCACTCAAGAGTTACTGTGCACCGCGCTTCTGAAACATTGTGTCCGGCCGAAACGGCCCCCGCTAATCAGTGACTGCCCATCCCGCCATCATGAACTGGCGGTGCGCCCTCTCAAGATTTCGCCGGAAAATACCGTACATAGGCGAATTCCTCGCCATCGGGGGACCAGTTCGGCACGTTGATCGTGCCCTGCCCGCCGAATAGCTCGAACAGCGTCTTCAGGTTGCCACCGTCCATATCCATCAGCCGCAGCCGCACGTCGAGGTCGCGCGGATGGTCGAAAACCGATGGATCGTAGGACAGGATCAGCACCTTGTCATTGCTGGGTGACGGATGGGCGAACCAGTTCCCTTGATCATCCGAAGTCACCTGTTGGAGACCCGTGCCATCGGGGTGGATGCGCCAGATCTGCATCAGCCCGGTGCGGCTGGAGTTGAAATAGATCCATTGCCCGTCGGCGGAATAATCCGGCCCGTCGTTACGGCCCTCGCCATGGGTCAGCCGCGTCTCGACGCCGCCATCGACGGAGATGGTATAGATATCGAAGAGGTCGTCGCGAATGCCGCAATAGGCCAGCTGACGCCCGTCCGGCGACCAGCCGTGCCAGTAGGATGGCTGGTTTTGAGTGACGAGCCGCGGCGTGCCGCCTTCGATCGGCAGGATATAGATCGCTGACTTGCCGAATTCGGTCTTGTCGGAGATGACGATCTCGGTGCCATCAGGCGAGATACCATGGTCATTGTTGCAGTTGACGGCAAAGCCGGTATCGACCTTGACTACCTCGCCGCCATTGAGCGGCAGCCGGAAGAGCAGCCCGTCGCCGTTGAGCAGGAGATAGGAACCATCGGGCGAGAAGTTCGGCGCTTCCACCAGCCTGTCCGTCTGCCAGACCTCGCGAGCCCTGCCCGTCCTGACATTGTAGATCTCGACCGAGCTTCGCATATTGCCTCCCCGATATGTCGATTACGTCAGCGATCGCGGAATCGGTTGGTGATCGGATAGCGCCGGTCGCGGCCGAAGTTCTTCTTGGTGATCTTCACGCCCGGCGCCGATTGCCGGCGCTTGTATTCGGCGAGATAGAGCAGGTGCTCTACCCGGTGAACGGTCGCGACGTCATGGCCGCGCGCGACGATCTCCTCAACCGCCATCTCCTTCTCCACCAGGCACTCGAGAATATCGTCGAGAACGGGATAAGGAGGCAGCGAGTCCTGGTCCTTCTGATCGGGACGCAGCTCGGCCGATGGCGCCTTGTCGATGATATTCTGCGGGATTACCTCGCCCGACGGCCCCAGCGCAGTCGGCGGCACATTCTCGTTGCGCCAGCGCGCCAGCGCATAGACCTGCATCTTGTAGAGGTCCTTGATCGGATTGAAGCCACCGTTCATGTCACCATAGAGCGTGGCGTAGCCGACCGACATTTCCGATTTGTTGCCCGTCGTCACCACCATCGCGCCGAACTTGTTGGAGATCGCCATCAGGATGACGCCGCGCGCGCGGCTCTGCAAGTTCTCCTCGGTGATACCACTCTCTGTACCCTCGAAGAGGTTGGACAGCGCGCTGCTGAATCCGGTTACTGGCTGCTCGATCGGTACGATGTCATAACGGCAACCGAGCGCCTTGGCGCAGTCGGCTGCATCCTTCAGTGAATCTTCCGAGGTGTAGCGATAGGGCAGCATGACCGTTCGCACCCGCTCCTCTCCGAGAGCATCGACCGCGATCGCTGTGCAGATCGCCGAGTCGATGCCGCCGGAAAGGCCGAGAACGACGGTTTTGAAGCCGTTCTTGTTGACGTAGTCGCGGAAGCCGAGCAGGCAGGCGCGGTAATCGGCCTCCTCGCCTTCGGGGATACGCGCCATCGGCCCTTCGGCGCAGTGCCAACCTGCTTCCCGACGTTTCCAGGTCGTCACTGCAAGCGCCGTCTCGAACTGGCTCATCTGGAAGGCGAGCGATTTGTCGGCGTTGAAGGCGAAGCTCGCCCCATCGAACACGAGCTCGTCCTGGCCTCCGAGCTGGGCGGCATAGATCAGCGGCAGGCCGGTCTCCAGCACCTGCTTCAGCACCACCTGATGCCGGATATCCACCTTGCCTCGATAATAGGGAGAACCATTGGGCGACAGCAGTATCTCCGCCCCGCTTTCGGCAAGCGTCTCGCAAACGCCGAGTTCGCCCCAAATATCTTCACAGATCGGAATGCCGAGCCGCACGCCGCGGAAATTCACCGGCCCCGGCATGGCCCCCTGCACGAAGACCCGCTTCTCGTCGAACTCGCCGTAATTCGGCAGATCGACCTTGTCGCGCACCGCGACGACCTTGCCGCCGTCGAGCACGGCAACAGAATTATAGCGCCCCGTCTCATCCTGCCTGGGGAATCCGATGATGACGCCCGGCCCGCCATCGGCGGTGTCGGCCGCAAGGCTTTCCACCGCGTTCCAGCAGGCGCGGATGAAGGCCGGCTTCAGCACCAGGTCCTCCGGCGGATAGCCGGAGATGAAAAGCTCGGTCAACGCGAGTAGGTGCGCGCCCTCTCGGGCTGCCTCGGCGCGCGCTTCACGTGCCTTGGCAAGATTGCCGGCGACATCGCCGACCGTTGGATTGAGCTGGCCGATCGCGATGCGGAAGATATCGGAGAGAGCGTTTTCCTGTGTCATGTCATCTGTTTAGCCTGCGGCTCCCGTTACCGCAACACGTTCGCGGCCAAAGCGTTGCATCGGGCTCACGAATTTTTTGTGAACAGGCGCGCTGAAGGCTTACGGCACCGATGCATTGCAATTTACCGGCGGAGCGGAATACTGACGCGCGAAAGCGGCAACATCGATAACGGTCATCGGAAACAGGCCATGAATAATCTCTCGAATTTCGTGCACCATCATTTCGACAAACCGGCCGAAGAACTCGGCGACACCGAAAAGCGCGTGCTGGCGAAAGCGCACGAGCGCAAGATCATCTCGACCGACGTCAACGCCGCCTTTTCTGCCGAGGCCTCGTTTGGAGAACGTGTCGCCGACAGCATCGCCCGTGTCGGCGGCTCATGGTCATTCATCCTCGGCTTCCTGGCCTTCCTCGTCGTCTGGACGGTGATCAATACCATCGTTTTGGCGAGTGGCGCTTTCGACCCCTACCCCTTCGTCTTCCTGAACCTGATCCTGTCAATGCTCGCCGCCATCCAGGCGCCCATCATCATGATGTCGCAGAACCGCCAGGCCGAGCGCGACCGCTTCGAGGCCGCCAAGGATTACGAAGTCAACCTCAAGGCCGAACTCGAAGTGCTCTCGCTGCATCAGAAGATCGACATGAGCGTGCTGACCGAACTGACGGCGCTGCGCGAAGACGTCGCGCGTCTCACTGCCGCGCTCGCGACCAAGACCTGACGCGAGGCATCCTCACATCAACCAGGCGGATACCTGTCATATTGCGGCAGACCGTCTGATATCTCGTAGAAATCGCCCTTGTCGGCGCAGTAGATATGGTGGCTGAAGGTGAGGCCGCTCGGTTCGTCGAAAGTGCCTGCCATCACCGAGACTTCCGATCGTCCGTCACCCTGCCAGAACAATGCCGAGCCGCAATTCGAGCAGAAGCCGCGCTGCGCCTCTTCGCTGGACCGATACCAGCGGATGGCTTCTGCTCCCTCGATCGAAAGAGAGGCGCGCGGCACGTTGACCGCGGCATAGTAAAATCCCGTCTGCCGGCGGCATTGCGAGCAATGGCAGCCAACCACCGGTCCTGGCTTCGCCGCGATTGAATATCGCACGGCGCCGCAAAGGCAGCCGCCTGTGTTTTGTTCGCGCATGATCGTTCTCTCCTCGCTCCTGGAGAAAGTGCGGCCACTCGGCCCTGCCGTCAAATCCATTCCCCTGAACGAGCGATCAGAAATCTTGAAGGTGCACGCCAAAAGCGGCACTCGCCCAAGCATGGCTGGCGACCCCTCGCTGTTGCCCATCGACCACACCGGCCCATCTCCTATCGTCACCGCGTTGAACCGGACGCCGTTCTCGGTGATACTATAGCCTCGATTTATTCAACCGCCGGGAGACTGAAATGAGAGCGACCCTGTCCAAACAGAAAGGAAACATCGCCCACAAGGACATTCTGCTTCATGCATACTCCGTTCTCCCGCGCGAGGAAAAGCTCGCGACGCCATAACCTCTTTCTGAACCTCTTCCGGGACGATTGGAACGCCGCCGACCGCGAGCGGCGCCGGTCGCGAATGCGCAAATTCATCTCCTATTACCGTCCGCATCTGCCGTTGCTACTTGCGGATCTGCTTTGCGCCATCCTCGTCGCCGGCACGGCGGTTGCCTTGCCGCTCTGCGCCAACATCGTCACGAGCCGGCTTCTTGCTCTACCGGACACCCCGCAGGCCTTCGCTCAGATCCTTGCGATGGGCGGTGTGATGCTTGCCGTTCTCGCGGTCCAGATAGCGGCGATCTTCTTCGTCGATTATCGCGGCCATGTCATGGGCGCCCGCATCGAAGCGACAGTGCGGCAGGAACTCTTCGAGCATTGCCAGAAACTCTCGTTCAGCTTCTACGACCGCCAGCGCACCGGCCAGCTAATGAGCCGCATCACCAATGACTCCCTCTGGCTGGGCGAGCTCTTTCACCACGGCCCGGAGGATCTCTCCATTGCCGTTCTGAAATATGGCGGGGCCATGCTGGTCTTGTTCTTCATCGATCCGCTGCTGGCGACTCTCATCCTGCTGCTCACTCCGGTGGCAGTGGTCTATGCGCTCTATTTCAACCGGCGCATGAACCGTGCGCTCGAAGCCAGCAAGCGGCAGATCGCCGCCGTCAACGAGCGTGTCGAAGATGCGCTCGCCGGCATCCGTGTCGTCCAGTCCTTCGCCAACGAGGCACTGGAACGGCAGCGCTTCGCCGCGCAAAACCAGCGTTTTCTGCAAAGCCGCGCCGAAGGCTACCGCAGCGAGGCGTGGTTTTCGGTCGGCACCGAAACCTTCGCCCAGCTCGTTACCATATTGGTAATCATCGCAGGAGGCTTGCGCATCCTGGCGGCGGACCTGACCGTCCCGGATATGCTGACCTTCCTGCTCTGCGTCGGCGTGCTGGTTGATCCCGTGCAGCGGCTCGCCAATTTCGTGCGCCTCTGGCAGGAAGGCTATACCGGCTTCATCAGAGCCATGGAAATCCTGGAGATCGATCCCGATATCACCGACCGGCCGAACGCCCGTCCGATGCCGGTGCCGAGGGGCGAGATCAGTTTTTCCGACGTCGCCTTCGGCTACGAAGCCGATGGTCCCAGGGTGCTGGAGCGGCTTTCCCTCACCATCGCCCCCGGAGAATTCGTCGCCCTGGTCGGGCCTTCGGGGGTCGGCAAGAGCACGCTCTGCGCGCTCATACCGCGCTTCTACGATATCGACGCCGGAGCGATCCGCATCGACGGAATCGATATCCGCGACGTGACGCTGGCCTCGCTCCGGCGCCATGTCGGCGTGGTGCAGCAGGACGTCTATCTCTTTGCCGGCACCGTCGCGGAAAACCTCCGCTACGGCAGGCCGGATGCGACCGATGCCGAGCTGGAGGCGGCTGCCCGCGCCGCCAATGCGCACGACTTCATCATGGCCCTGCCCAATGGCTATGATACCGATATCGGCCAGCGCGGCGTCAAACTGTCAGGAGGCCAGCGCCAGCGCATCACGATCGCCCGCGCCTTCCTGAAAGATCCGGAAATCCTGATCTTCGACGAGGCGACCAGCGCCCTCGACAACGAGAGCGAACGGGCGGTGCAGCAGGCGCTAACGGCCGCACCACCCTGGTCATCGCCCACCGGCTGTCGACAGTGCGACATGCCGACCGCATCCTGGTCCTGACCGGCGACGGCATCGTCGAACAGGGCACGCATGATGATCTGATGGCGCAGGGCGGTGTCTATGCCAACCTGCACAGCATTCAGGCGAGCATCTGAAGGCAACAAAAAACCCGGCATCGCGCCGGGTTTTTTATCACGTTTCCGGCTGGCTTAGCCGTTTGCAACCATGCGCTTCTCATCTCGGCCGCCCTTCATGCGCTCGGCAAGCAGGAAGGCGAGTTCGAGCGCCTGGTCGGAGTTGAGGCGCGGATCGCAATGCGTGTGGTAGCGGTCCTGCAGATCGTCGGCGGTGACGGCCCGGGCACCGCCGGTGCATTCCGTCACGTCCTTGCCGGTCATCTCGACATGGATGCCGCCGGGATGCGTGCCTTCGGCGCGGTGGATCTGGAAGAAGCTTTCGACTTCCGACAGGATCCGCTCGAAGGGACGTGTCTTGTAGTTGTTAAGCGTGATCGTGTTGCCGTGCATCGGATCGCACGACCAGACGACCTTGCGGCCCTCGCGCTCGACGGCGCGGATGAGGCGCGGCAGGTTTTCGGCGACCTTTTCGTGTCCGAAGCGGCAGATCAGCGTCAGACGCCCGGCCTCGTTCGAGGGGTTCAGAATGTCGATCAGTTGCAGCAGATCGTCGGCCTGCAGCGACGGGCCGCATTTCAGTCCGATCGGGTTCTTGATCCCGCGGCAATATTCGACATGCGCATGGTCGGCCTGGCGCGTGCGGTCGCCGATCCAGATCATGTGGCCCGACGTGGCATACCAGTCGCCCGAGGTGGAATCGACGCGGGTCAGCGCCTCCTCGTAGCCGAGCAGCAGCGCCTCATGGCTGGTGAAGAAATCGGTCTCGCGCAGGCTCGGGTGATTTTCCGAAGTGATGCCGATCGCCTTCATGAAATCCATGGTTTCGCTGATGCGGTCGGCAAGTTTGCGGTAACGCTCGCCCTGCGGGCTGTCCTTGACGAAGCCGAGCATCCACTGATGCACGTTTTCGAGATTGGCGTAGCCGCCCATCGCGAAGGCGCGCAGAAGATTCAGCGTCGCGGCCGACTGGCGGTAGGCCATGGCCTGGCGTTCGGGGTTCGGAATCCGCGACTCCTCGGTAAACTCGATGCCGTTGATGATGTCGCCGCGATAGGCCGGAAGCGTCACGTCACCCTGCTTCTCGACATTCGAGGAGCGCGGCTTGGCGAACTGACCGGCGATGCGGCCGACCTTGACGACCGGCAGCTGCGCCCCGAAGGTCAGCACGACGGCCATCTGCAGGAAAGCGCGGAAGAAGTCGCGGATGTTGTCGGCGCCGTGTTCGGCGAAGCTCTCGGCGCAGTCGCCACCCTGCAGCAGGAAACCATTGCCCTCAGCGACATTGGCGAGATGCTTCTTCAGACGGCGCGCTTCGCCTGCGAAGACGAGCGGCGGATAGCTGGCGAGAGTGGCCTCTGTTGCCGCCAAAGCGGCTGCATCGGGATATTCGGGAACCTGCAGGATCGGTTTTTGCCGCCAGCTGCTCGGGGTCCAGTTCTCTGCCATCTTACTAACCTCACTCACATCCAATCCTCGGATGCCCTGTCTTAATATCCGGCGGCTTATAGACCTTTAGATCAAGCTTGCAAAGGCCAATCACCGGCCGCTTTAAACCAGCATATACCATGTCGATTTCCCCATATTTCAGATTTTGCATGTAGAACCCGAAGGAGTTTCAACATTGGGGACATGTCATGGCGATCCTTCCGCCCGGCTTCATTTTGGACCGCTCGGGCAATTTCGGCATCATGACCGCATTGCTTATGGTGCCGCTCGTGGGTGCGGCCGGCATGGCGGTGGATGTGGCCCACGCACTGAGTCTGAGGACGCAGCTCTACGCCGCCGCCGATGCCGCTGCCGTCGGTTCGATCGCCGAAAAATCGGGCGCGGTCGCCGCCGCGATGACGATGAGCGGCAACGGCACGATATCGCTTGGCAGCACCGACGCCCGTAACATATTCATGTCCCAGATGTCAGGCGAGCTGACCGGCATTCAAGTCGATCTCGGCATCGACGTCACCAAGGCCGCAAACAAGCTGAACTCTCAGGTTTCTTTTACGGCGAACGTGCCGACCACCTTCATGCGCGTTCTCGGCCGGGATTCGATCACAATCTCGGGCACGGCGACAGCCGAGTATCAGACGGCTTCTTTCATGGATTTCTACATCCTGCTGGACAACACGCCGTCGATGGGCGTCGGCGCCACCGCCAAAGACGTCTCGACGATGGAAAAGAACACCAGTGACAGCTGCGCCTTCGCCTGCCACGAAACTCAAAACAAAAACAACTACTACAATCTTGCCAAGAAGCTCGGCGTCAGCATGCGTATCGACGTCGTGCGCCAGGCGACCAAGGAATTGACGCAGACCGCAAAAGCGACGCGGGTTTCCTCCAATCAATTCCAAATGGGCGTCTATACTTTCGGCACCAAGGCCGAAGATGCGAAGCTCACGACCATATCCGAGCCGACGGATGACCTCGACAAGGTGCGCACCTACACCGACGCCGTCGACCTGATGACCATTCCATATCAGGGCTACAACAACGACCAGCAGACGAGCTTTGACAACGCGCTGACACAGATGAAAGACATCATTACTACCCCCGGAGACGGCAGCACCTCAACGACGCCGCAGAAGATCCTGTTCTTTGTCTCGGATGGGGTCGGTGACAGCGAGAAGCCGAAGGGCTGCACCAAGAAACTCACCGGCAAGCGTTGCCAGGAACCGATCGACACCTCCTTCTGCAAGCCGCTGAAGGATAAGGGCATAAGGATCGCGGTACTTTACACGACCTACCTGCCTCTCCCGAAAAACAGCTGGTACAATACCTGGATCAGCCCCTTCCAGAGCCAGATCCCGACCAAGATGCAGGAATGCGCCTCGCCGGGCCTCTATTTCGAGGTGACGCCGACCGAAGGCATCGCCGATGCTATGAAGGCTCTTTTCCTCAAAGTCATCCGTGCGCCGCGCATCACCAGTTGAGAGTCTTGCCTAGAAGCGCTTTCCGTCGCGGATTCGATAGCTCGGCGCATACATGGTGACGAGCTCTTCGGCCGCTGTCGGGTGCAGCGCCATCGTCCGGTCGAAATCGTCCTTGGTGCAGCCGGCCTTGAGCGTGACGCCGAGCAACTGCGCCATCTCGCCGGCATCGTGCCCGAGGATATGAGCCCCCACAACCTTTCGGCTCGCAGAATCGACGATCAGTTTCATGATCATCCGCTCGGGCCGGCCGGAAAGCGTCGCTTTCAGTGGTCGGAACTGCGCGCGGTATACTTCGAGCTCACTGTGCCGCTTGCCCGCCTCTTCTTCCGACAGGCCGACGGTGCCAATCTCGGGCTGTGAGAAGACGGCGGTGGGGATGAGTTCATGGTCCGGCCGGGTCGGATTGTTCTTGTACTCGGTCTCGATGAAGCACATCGCTTCGTGAATCGCCACCGGCGTCAGTTGTACTCGATTAGTGACATCACCGAGAGCATAGATATTTTCGACATTGGTACGGGAATAATCGTCGACGATGATGGCGCCGCGCTCGTCGACGGCTACGCCGGCTGCCTCGAGACCGAGACCTTCCGTATTCGGATCGCGCCCGAGGGCCAGCATGACGACATCGGCCTGCAGCGTGCCGCTGTTCAGCGTCTCCAGCACCAGTCCATCGTCGGCCTTGGAAACCTGCCGCAGCGTATCGTGGCAGAGGATGCGGATGCCCTTGGCGACCATTGCCTCGTGCAGGCCCCGCCTCAGATCCTCGTCGAAGCGAGACAGGATTTCGGCGCCACGATAGATCAGTGTCGTCGCCACGCCGAGACCATGGAAGATATTGGCGAATTCGACGGCGATGTAACCGCCGCCTGCGATCACGATCGATTTTGGCAGTTCCTCGAGATGAAAGGCGTCATTGGAGGAAATGCAAAGCTCGTGTCCGGGAAGCGCGACATGCGGGTTCGGGCGTCCGCCGGTCGCGATCACGATCGTCTTGGCCGTCACCGTCTGCCCTGTTTTCACGAGCCGCAGCGTATGGGCATCGACGAGTTCGGCGCGCGTTTCCAGGATCTCGGCATTGGCGCCGGCGAGCCCCTTCTTGTAGAGGCCTTCCAACCGCGCGATTTCCGCATCCTTGGCGGCGACCAGCTTCTTCCAATCGAAGCTGCTTCGGCCGACCGTCCAGCCGAAACCCGCTGCATCCTCGAAGTGCTCGTGGAACTGCGAAGCATAGACGAAGAGTTTCTTCGGCACGCAGCCGCGGATGACGCAGGTGCCGCCATAGCGGTATTCCTCGGCGATCGCCACCTTCTTGCCGAGCGAGGCGGCAACGCGCGCAGCGCGCACGCCTCCGGAACCACCGCCGATGACGAAAAGGTCGTAATCATAGGAAGACATAAGAAGCTCCGGAAGGGAATCGCAGGAAGGACGTTCCTGATATAGGGGCGATCGTCACGAAAACAAAAGCCCCGCTCCCGCGTCTTCCTGTACTCCATTGCCGAATATTGGCCGGAATCTGACCCGGTCACCGTTTACGGTTGACCCCGTCGACGGAGGCTGGCAGGCAATGCACGAGACTGAAAGGATGCCGGAGCAAAAGATGGATCAAACTCTCTTCGCCAACCTGTGCAAGGCCGGCAAATTCAAGGAAGCGCTGAACCTCGCCATCCAGGGCCACGAGAACGAGAAATTTACGCCGAGCCGCTTTGCCATGGACAAGAAAACCGGACTGCCGATCTTCTACCGCGGCAACAAACGCGTGGAGCCGGATGAGACTGGCATGTGGCGATTGGCCAAGAGTTCCAAGGATTGGGGCTGATCGCCAGCAGCGTGTTTGGCTCTCGGGGATTTGCGGCCGTCAGCCGGTAACGCGGAAACCCGTCAGCATATCCTCAAGTTCAGCCGTTTCCGTCTCTATGCTTGAGACCGATGCCCCTGCAGGACCACGCTTCAAGCACTCCAACATCGTCGAGATCGCGCTACCGGCTCCGGCGATCAGAGCGGAGACGGATCCGTCCGCTTCATTGCGCACCCAACCCGTTACTCCGAGCTGCAAGGCCTGATCGCGTGTCCACAGGCGAAAACCGACACCTTGGACTCTGCCCGATATCCGCACTCGCACTGCCTCGTAATGATCGGACATGTAGCCTCACCAAGAGCTCGCCGCTATTGCCGGATCCATCATAACAAAAAAGCCCGGGCGATGCCGGGCTTTTGCAAATTCGATGAGGCAGGCCTTACTGCTGGGCAGCGGGAGCCGGAGCAACCGGGCTGTCGGTCGCCGGTGGCGGTGCCTTGATGACCTTGGACAGCTCGGCGTTGCTCTGCTTTTCCAGGTCGCGCGAAATGCCCTGGGCCCAGATATCCGCGGCCTTGGCTGTCTCGCGCGAGGCGACCGGGCCGTCCTTCAGCAGCTTCTTGCCGACGTCGGACGTGTAGAAGGCGGCGATCGCCTTCAGCTCATCGACCGTGAAGGCCTTGGCGTATGTAAGTGCTGCTTCCTTCTCGAGATCGCCGCGGCGCGGCGCCAGTGCCAGCGCCTGCGCATCAACGGTCGACGAGATGATGTCCTGGTAGTTCGGCGAATCCTGGATCAGGCCGGCCTTCAGGCGTTCGGCAAGACCGGGCAGGATATTGTCGAACTGGGCCGTAGCACCGATCGCGTCGATCGCCGCGCGCGCAGCCTTCAGCTGCTCTTCGGAAACTTCCTGCGCCTTGACGGCGGAGCCGAAGGCAAGACCGGAAAGAACCACGGTCGCAGCGGCAAGACGGCCAAGACCTGCAATGTTCATCATGAGTGTATGCTCCTGTTATCTGTTTGCCTGCAGCGTGCGCGCACCCGCAGGACCGGCAATGATCGCAAGTGCCGCCATATTGATGAAGAGCCCGTGTTCGACGACGCCGGGTATGGAATTCAGCTCGCTCGACAGCGCCTCTGCATCAGGAATGCGGCCAAAAAATGCATCGATGATGTGATGGCCGCCGTCCGTGGTAAACTCTCCGTCACCGGATTGGCGCAGGCTGAGTTCGCCGGAAAGGCCGAGCCGGGCCGCAACTTTTTCGATTGCCATCCGCGTCGAGACGAGGCCGAACGGATTGACCTCGATCGGCAGCGCAAAGGCGCCGAGTGTCTCGACCAGCTTGCTCTCGTCAGCGATGACGATCATCCTCTGCGAAGCCGCAGCGACGATCTTCTCGCGCAGCAGCGCGCCGCCGCCGCCCTTGATCAGCCTGAGCGCCGGATCGATCTCATCGGCGCCGTCGACCGTCATATCGAGAGCCGGCAGCTCGTCAAGCGACTTTAGCGGAACACCGAGCTCGACACAGAGGCGCGCCGTTCGTTCGGACGTCGGAACACCTTCGACCTGGAAGCCGCCTGCGACCTTCTCCGCCAGCAGGCGGACGAATTCTTCCGCCGTACTCCCGGTTCCAATGCCGAGACGCATCCCGCTTTCGACATGGGCGAGCGCGGCCTCGGCGGCCTTGATCTTCATTTCGCGGGCATCCATGCGCCGCCAGCTCCGAATTATTGCGTTGGATGTGCTGTTTACACGGCTCGCCTGGCAAACGAAAGTCAAAATCATCACGGAAAATGAAAAGCCGAAACAAACGCCTGCGGCCTTCCCGCTAATCCTCAGGCCGTTGCTTTCCGTCGCGCGATCGCCTACCTCAGGAGCAATATCATCGTTCTCGGGAATGACGCGTCTTTCCCAGGAATGACACCTCGTCGATCGAACGCCGCTCGCAAGACGCCCATCGCACAAAGAGGCAAACCCTTGACCCCTGCCCCCGCTCCGCTCGTCGTCTTCGATCTCGACGGCACCCTTCTCGACACCCATGCCGATCTGGTCGAAAGCCTGAATCATACGGTCGCAGCCCTCGGCCTCGACCCGGTCAGTTATGACGATCTTACCCATCTCGTCGGCCAGGGCGCGCGGGTTATGATCGAGCGCGCCTGCCGGCTGCGCGGCCATTCGCTCGCTGGAGACGACCTGCCGCTGCTGGTGGAACGCTTCGTCGCCCATTATGCAGGCAACATGCCCGGCCATACGGAACCCTATCCCGGTCTGGTCGCCGCCATGAACCGCCTGAAATCCGCTGGCTACCGCCTCGCCGTCTGCACCAACAAGATGGAGAGCCTCGCGCTCGGCCTACTCGACAAGCTCGACCTCCACAGCTATTTCGAAGCAGTCACCGGCGGCGACACCTTCCAATACCGCAAACCCGACGCCCGCCATCTCACCGGCACCATCGAGCGCGCCGGCGGCGATATTTCCCGAACCGTGATGATCGGCGACAGCATCAACGATATCGCCGTGGCCAGAAACGCCGCCGTGCCGTCGATCGCCGTGCCTTTCGGCTATTCGGATGTACCGGTCTCAAGCCTCGATCCGGATGTCATCATCACCCACTACGATGAACTGACGCCGGAACTGGTGGAGAGATTGCTGCGGGAGTTTGCGGAGAAGATTGCTGTTTGAGTTCTCCGCTCGCCTATCCTCCCTCATTCCTGTGCTTGTCAAAGGAATCCAGCCGGCTTCCGTCCGCAAGCCGATAAGACTTTAGAGTCGGGAACAATACGCGCGACTTGCTGGGGAGATCGCTGGCAGCAGCGGAACCATGTACCGACAGGCTGCGATTCTTCCGCCGCGTGGAAACGCGTCTGCTGGATTCCTGTGACAAGCATAGGAATGAGGGACGAGTTTGTGGCGCCAATCTGCCAAGGCTCACTACTCACAACCTCAAAAACAAAACGGGCGGCCCGAAAACCGCCCGTCAAACCATCACAAAATTAGGCGTCAGATCTGCGCCCCACGCGCCTTGGTCGTCGCATCGAAAGCCTTGTCGACATAGGCGTCACGGCCGTAGACGTCGTCGAAATACTCCACCACGCCATCCTTGTTCGGCCAGGCGGTGAAATAGGAGACGTAGACCGGGATCTTCTGCGGCACCTTCACCGCATGATTCTGGCCGCTCGCGATCTGCTTGGCGACATCGTCCGCCGTCGTGCCGAGCACGGCGGCTGCCATCGCGCGCGGATTGGCAAGGCGCACGCAGCCGTGGCTCAGCGCTCGCATGTCGCGCTTGAAGAAGCTCTTCGAGGGCGTATCGTGCATATAGATCGCGTGGCTGTTCGGGAACAGGATCTTCAGTTCGCCGAGGGCGTTATCGCCGCTTGGCGGCTGGCGCACCGAAACATTCGCGGTCGAGCCGTACCAGTCGACGCTGGACGAGGCGACAGCATGGCCATTCACCTCAACCTCATAACCGAGCTGATCGAGGTAGTTGGGGTCCGAGCGCAGCTTCGGCAGCATTTCGTTGATGATGATCGACTGCGGCACGCCCCAGAACGGGTTGAACTCCACCGTCTCGATCTCGTCGTTGAAGAAATAGGTCTGGTTGTTCTTGCCGCCGACCACCACGCGCATCGACAGCTGCTCCTTGCCGTCATTATGGTAATAGGCCATGTAGGCCGGCTGATTGATCATGACGTAGCGGGAACCAAGATCTTCCGGCAGCCAGCGCACCTGTTCCATGGCAACGACGAGCTTGTCGATCTTCGAGGCATTGGTGTCGCCGCCGGTCATGGCGCGCACCGTCGCCTGGCCGATGACGCCATCTGGCTTCAGACCGTGCTCTTTCTGGAAGTCCTCGACCAGCGAGACGATGTCGGGCGAATAGTCGCTGCCGCCGGCGTAGGCTGCAAACGTCGCCGCGTGATCAGCCTTCAGCGTCTCGGACCCGTGCTTCTGCAGCGCCTTGACGATATTGGCGATCTCGGACGAGCTGTCGCCGGGTCTGAGCAGCCCTTGGAGCGAAATGACGACCTGCTCCTCATTGCTATCAGCGGCGCGAAGCTTGGCGAGCTCCGCCTTCAGCGCCTCGAACTGCGGGCTATCGGGCGACCGGCTGGCGATATAGGCGCCGGCATTCGGGCTCATGCGGGCAAGCTTCAGCACCGGCGCCAGTTTGACCGCCTTGCGCTGGAAATCGTGATAACCCGAAATCTTGTTCGGATCGATGCGGCCGCGGACCGTGTCCTGCACGAAGGCAAGCACCTTGGCCGAAAGTTCCAGCTCGAATTGCGTCAGCGCCCGGTCACGCGCGGCAGGATCAGGATTGGCCGGATCGACCGCCGGCGCCTGCACGGCGTAATCGGCAGGGTCGAGGCCCACGGAAGCCGCATCGGCCAGCGCCGCCATTGCCGACTGGGCGCGTTCGCTGATCTGGTTGCCGTCGACCCAGACGAGCGGATTACGGCTATCGCTGTAATAGGTTTCGAGTGCCTTGGCGACGTCGGAATTGGCGCGAACCTTGGCCTGCGCCAGGAAACGGCGCTGCACCACCGGTTCGGAATCGCCCGCCGGCGAAACCTCAGCAACCGCACCAGTGACGATCGGATCGGCGAACTTGCTGGTATCGACGAACTGCAGGGCTTCGGTCTTGTAGGTATAATAACGCGGACCGCTCACCTTCGGCAGCGGCGCCTCCGGGTCAAGTCCGCCAAGCGATCCACCTTCGCCGCCACGCGGCGCCACACGCCCGGGCGGCATCTGATCCATGAAAATGGTGCTCTGGGTCCGCTGCCTGTCGCCGCGAAGCATATCCATCAGCGTATAGGCATGCGCGGGAGCGGCCATCATTGCCAGACCGCAGGAAACTGCCAATGCGGATACCGCGCTTTTCAAAACGAACGTCATATATATTCCAGTCCCGATGTCATGCTGTTCTCAGCTCAAATCCCGCGAAACTCAAGCAGCGTAGGGCCTCATTGATCAGAAACCGGCCTTCGCCGCCAGCGCCGGCGGACTCAATTTCATGTGAGAGGAATCCTGCGCGGCGCCGCACAGCAGTTCACACAAAATTATGAAATTATTAGTTAATTTTTTACCGAATTTTCGCCGCCGGACCAGTGTGGCAAAAACGCGCCGATGCATAAAATTTCCAACGTGGCCGAAAAAGCACGCCACCCGGCAGGCACAAACATGACTGTGATCATCAATATTTCGCACGGCATTCGGTTTTCTTGCTCTGGTTTCCAACCTATAAGACCACATCTTTCGAAGATGCCAGAAAACAGCATGTGACAGGAAGGCAAGGCTCATGACCGCAACCCGCACCGAAACCGATACTTTTGGCCCCATCGAAGTCGCCGCCGACCGATATTGGGGCGCCCAGGCGCAGCGTTCGCTCGGCAATTTCAAGATCGGCTGGGAAAAGCAGCCGCTGTCGATCCTTCGCGCGCTCGGCATCGTCAAACAGGCGGCCGCCCGCGCCAACATGTCGCTCGGCCAGCTCGATCCGGCGCTGGGCAACGCCATCGTCGATGCCGCCCAGGAAGTGATCGACGGCAAGCTCGACGACCATTTTCCGCTGGTCGTCTGGCAGACCGGCTCCGGCACGCAATCCAACATGAACGCCAATGAAGTCATCTCCAATCGTGCCATAGAAATGCTCGGCGGAGTCATGGGTTCCAAAAAGCCCGTGCACCCGAACGATCACGTTAATATGAGCCAGTCGTCGAACGACACCTACCCGACGGCCATGCACATCGCCTGCGCCGAGCGGATCGCTCACCACCTGCTGCCCTCACTGAAGCACCTGCATGCCGCCCTCGACATGAAGGTCACCGAGTTCAGCCATATCATCAAGATCGGCCGCACCCATACTCAGGATGCCACACCACTGACGCTCGGCCAGGAATTTTCCGGCTACGCCGCCCAGCTCGGCTCGGCCATCAAGCGCATCGAGATGACCCTGCCCGGCCTCTGCGAACTCGCCCAGGGCGGCACCGCCGTCGGCACCGGCCTCAACGCGCCGGTCGGCTTTGCCGAGAAAGTCGCCGAGGAGATCGCCGATATCACCGGCATGCCCTTCGTTAGCGCGCCGAACAAATTCGAGGCGCTCGCCTCCCATGACAGCATGGTGTTCAGCCACGGCGCCATCAATGCGGCGGCTGCCGCTCTCTTCAAGATCGCCAACGACATCCGCCTGCTTGGCTCCGGCCCGCGCGCCGGCCTGGGGGAGCTGGCGCTGCCGGAAAACGAGCCCGGCTCCTCGATCATGCCCGGCAAGGTGAACCCCACCCAATGCGAAGCCCTGACGCAGGTCTGCATCCACATCTTCGGCAACCACGCCGCACTGACCTTCGCCGACAGCCAGGGCCATTTCGAGCTCAACGTCTACAATCCGATGATGGCCTATAACTTCCTGCAGTCGGTGCAGCTGCTCGCAGACGCCGCCGTCTCCTTCACCGACAACTGCGTCGTCGGCATCGAGGCGCGCGAGGACAACATCAAGGCCGGCCTCGAACGCTCACTGATGCTGGTCACCGCCCTCGCCCCCAAGATCGGCTACGACGCCGCCGCCAAGATCGCCAAAACGGCGCACAAGAACGGCACGACGCTGAAGGAAGAGGCACTTGCCAGCGGACTGGTGACATCGGAAGAATATGACGCGATCGTGCGTCCGGAGACGATGATCGGGCCGAAGTAATCGGTTAAGGAGGTCTGCTCCTCTTCTCCACTCGTTCCTTCTTCTCCATGGTCGAAGCAAGAGGGAGCGGGCAAGCTTGGCACTTGCTCCCTCATTCCTGTGACGAGCACAGGAATGAGGGGGTGAGTAGGCGCCCTCATATTTCTTGCCATCGCGGTCGCCCCTGCTGGCATCGGACGGGGAACCCCGCACGACATCAGACAAGCCTCAAACCAACAGCGAAAAATTGTCCATCACCACAGAATTGCCCATGAAGTCGAAGCGGATTTCTTCGATGTCTTCGAGATTGACCTCGAGATTGGGCCCGGTAACCTCGAGCTCCTGTTGATAGACGATCTGGCCGTCGTTCAGGGCAGTGAGCGTCAGATGAAAGGGCGATGCCGACAGTTCGGCGATCGAGACGCTCTGAAAGGTGAACTCCCCGCCATCGACCATTTTCAAGCTTACGGGCGCCGAGCCGGGGGATAAAACGGTGTCGCTGAAACCGTCTTCGGTGATGGCGTCGACGCCCGGAATGGTATCGTAGACAATGCCGTTCAGAAGCGTCACATCGTGGCTGCCGTTCACGGAGAGCGCAAAGCCCCGATAATTGGGGAGAGAGAAATTATCCGCCCTCGATAAGACGCCCATATCATCGAAATCCAGGACTTCGTGGTATTTTTCGCCTTCGTTGACGCCGTCGATCGCAAGGGTCAACACGCCGAGGTCCGTGCCCCCCGAGCCGTCGGACATCTTGTAACTCAGTTTTTCGATGAGCTGATCGGACTTCCCTAAATTCTTCACCACATCCAGCGTGGTATCCAGCTCATATGTGAAGTGACCGTCAGGCTTCACCTTGAAGGTTCCGTACTTGCCCTGAATGATCGTTTCGTGGTCAGGCCCATGTTTGGCGTCGATACGGACGCCATTGACGAAGCGAACATACATGTCCGCACCTTCGGGATCGCTGGCGAGGCGCAGCAGATCGCCCCTGATCCAGTCATGTTCGAAAAAAACCAGAAGGTCGTCGACAGCAGTTGGCTTTGCATTTGTCATTGGAAGCCCCGGCAGGTTAACGCTGCCGAGAATATGAACTGGGCTTGAATTGAAGGCAACCTGAAGTCGGTTGTTTCGCGACAAATGTCGAGTTCGCCCTTGTTTCACTCTCTTATTGCGTGCAACGGGCGGGTTGCAAAACGTGGCACGACATGGCTCCAACTCCACACTCCGCCGTTCCCAATTGCATTTGCATCGCAGCAGATTTAGACCGGTTCCAATTTCAGCGACGCCCACCAGAAAGGTCACTTGGATGGCTGACGATCTCTTCCCCCTCGGCGAGGATGCCACCCCCTACCGCAAGATCAGCAGCGACTACGTCTCGGCCGACAGCTTCAAGGGTCAGGAAATTCTGACGGTCGATCCCGAGGGCATCCGGCTGCTTGCCGAAACTGCCTTTGCCGACATCAACCACCTGCTGCGCCCCACGCATCTGAAGCAGCTTGCCGCCATCCTCGACGACCCTGAAGCGACCGACAATGATCGTTTCGTCGCCTACGATCTGCTGAAGAACGCCAATATCGCCGCCGGCGGCGTGCTTCCGATGTGCCAGGACACCGGCACGGCGATCATCATGGGCAAGAAGGGCCGCAGGGTCTGGACGGAGGGCGGTGATGCGGCGGCGCTTTCGAAAGGCGTGCTCGACGCTTATGAAAAGAAGAATCTGCGTTATTCGCAGCTCGCGCCGATCAAGATGTTCGAAGAGAAGAACACCAGGAACAACCTGCCGGCTCAGATCGATATTTATCAGGAAGGCACCGACTCTTACGACTTCCTCTTCGTCGCCAAAGGTGGCGGTTCGGCCAACAAGACATTCCTCTATCAGGGCACGCCCTCGCTCCTGACCCATGACCGGATGATCGACTTCCTTAAGGAGAAGATCCTGACGTTGGGGACGGCAGCCTGTCCCCCCTACCATTTGGCGATCGTCATCGGCGGCACCTCGGCCGAGATGAACCTGAAGACGGTCAAGCTCGCCTCGACCCGTTATCTCGACGCGCTGCCGACCGAAGGCTCCGAGAGCGGGCATGCCTTCCGCGACGTCGAAATGGAAAAGGAAATCCACAAGCTGACGCAGCAGATGGGCGTCGGCGCCCAGTTCGGCGGCAAGTATTTCTGTCATGACGTGCGTGTCATCCGCCTGCCCCGCCACGGCGCCTCGCTGCCGATCGGCCTCGGCGTCTCCTGTTCCGCCGATCGCCAGGCCAAGGGCAAGATCACGCGCGACGGCATTTTCGTGGAGCAGCTCGAAACCGATCCGTCGAAATACATGCCCGAGATCGACGAGGCGAAACTGTCGGAATCGACCGTGCATATCGACCTCAACAAGCCGATGGCCGAAGTGCTCACCGAACTCTCCAGGCATCCGGTCAAGACGCGCCTTTCGCTGACCGGCACCATTATCGTCGCCCGCGACCTCGCTCATGCCAAGATCCGCGATCGCCTGGAAAAGGGCGAAGGCATGCCCGATTACCTGAAAAATCACCCGGTCTACTATGCCGGTCCCGCCAAGACACCGGCCGGCTATGCCTCCGGCTCCTTCGGCCCAACGACGGCCGGCCGCATGGACAGCTACGTCGACCAGTTCCAGTCCTTCGGCGGCTCGCTGGTGATGCTCGCCAAGGGCAACCGATCGCGCGCCGTGCGCGAAGCCTGCAAGAAACATGGCGGCTTCTACCTGGGTTCGATCGGCGGCCCCGCCGCCCGTCTCGCCAAGGACTGCATCCGCAAGGTCGAAGTGCTGGAATATCCCGAGCTCGGCATGGAAGCAGTCTGGAAGATCGAGGTGGAAGATTTTCCCGCCTTCATCGTCATCGACGATAAGGGCAATGATTTCTTCCAGGAATTGAATTTGGGATAATCGTCTGGTGTGGTCTTCGAAGGCAGATGAAGGGCAACTGACGGCTTGCCGTCAAGCCCCTGTCCGCCTGCCGGAGAAGGTGCCGCACGCCTTTCAGATATTTGCGCGCTCACTGAATATCTCCAGCGCTTGTCACATCTCCATCATCACCCACCCCAGGATCTCCGTCCGAATGCGCAAGGCGAGACCGGTGTGCTCCAGCAGCACGGCGCCCCCCTGCGAAGACGGTGAAAACGAGGATGGCGAAGAAATGGCGCGGGACCTTTCCATAATCTCACGTCCTGATTTTCTGGCAGTATTTCAGGTTTGCCGGTGAAAATTGTCATTCCGCAATATGCATACGAAATAGGAGACAACCAAACTTGCTGTCGACAAGATGAATACGATCTTCAACCAGAAAAGGTGTGTAAGTTTTTTAAATACGCCTCCCGCGCAACGGGTATACACTGTCCCGATGAAGATGCATTTTTCCATGAAGAATCAGAGACCTGCCTGAAGTATAGACCCACTGCGAAGTTTTCATATGTAATCTTTGGTATATATCGCTTTAATCTTTTCCCAAGAAATTTAAGCTAACAAATAAATATTGCCTTCGAAAAAATGAGGAGTTTGCCGGATGAATACGGCTGTCGCGCCCAAGGTGCAGGTTCCCGACGTAGCGGGCCAGATCACCTATGCCATGCGCTCGATGGGCGTTGCGCCGATACCCCGCAATTACGAACTCTTCTACGAAGCCTATATCGGCTCCAATCCGGCCCTCACCCGCGAACTCGCAGCTCTCGGCAGCCAGGCGACACAGGCCGAACTCGATGCGCTGGGCGCGCAGTATTTCACCAGCACCCCCGTACGCGTTTTCGACGATGCCCATACGCGCATATCAGGCGAACTCGACGGCCTGCTGCGGATACTGAGGCAGGAGCAAAGTTCGCTCGAAAGCTATACAAGGCTGCTCGGCGAGACTCATAAGCGCATCACCTCCAAAAGCAATGCCAGCGTCGAACTGATCGAAAGCGCTATCGAACTTTTGAGCCAGGCGACCGGCGATACCATGGCGCATGGCGAACGTACCGTCGAGGACGTTGTCCAGCGCTCGCAGGAGATGGACCAGGTCCGCAAGGAACTCGACGAATACAAGCGCATTGCCAACACCGATTCGCTGACGCGCCTTTCCAACCGTCGCGCCTTCGACGACCGGCTGGCAGCGGTCTTCAACAATCCCGGCATGCGGCCGATAACGGCCCTGCTGCTCGCCGACATCGACAATTTCAAGAAGATAAACGACACCTACGGCCATCCTGTCGGCGACAAGATCCTGGCCACCGTCGCTTCCGTCATCCGCAGCAATGTCCGGCGAGATGTCTTTGTCGCCCGTGCCGGCGGCGAGGAATTTGCCCTGATCATCGAGGGCAACACGGCCGAGGAAGTGACGGCGATCGCCGAACGCATCCGCCGCACGTTGGAAACCACGCCGTTCAAGAATTCCCGGACCCGGGTGAATTACGGCCCGATCACTGTTTCGATCGGCATCTGCATGGCCTCGAATGCCGAGGATGCCGGCGAACTCTACAGCAAGACCGACATCGCGCTGTACGGCGCCAAGCACGCCGGCCGCAACTGCATCGTCCTCTATCAGGATGGCATGCAGAAGGACTTCAGCAAGAGCTGGCTGATCTACAAGGCTTGACGCTGAACCCTCATGATAGGGCACGCTGTCGCCACTAGGTGACAACCCTTCTTTCGTCATGCTCGGGCTTGTCTCGAGCATCTGCCGCCAGTGCAGCAGCTCCTCGGCAAAGGCCAAGGATGACGTCGATTAAAGGGCGAGCTTTGTCAAAACTGCACCGTCGCAATGAGATGACAGTGTTTACCACATCGTCTTCGCCGCCCGTCCCGGCCATTCCCGGTCGTAGGTTTCCTGATCGAAATCGCTGACGGCGGCCTTCAGCATCTGGCCCGGCGTCGGCAAGTTCGCCGGATCGGTGAAATGCGCAGCGTTCCACAGTTCGGCCCGCATCACCGCTCGCGCGCACTGGAAATAGACCTCGTCGATCGAGATGACGACGACGGTGCGTGGATGTTTGCCGTCCATTTCGAAACTCGAAAGCAGTATCTCGTCATTTGAAACGACACCGCGGCCATTGATACGCATCGTCGTGTTCGAGCCGGGGATCAGGAACATCAGCGCAAGCCGAGGGTCGCGCACGATGTTGGAGAGCGAATCCACGCGATTGTTGCCGCGCCAATCCGGCAGATGCAGCGTCTCGTCGTCGACAACGCGAACTACGCCACCGAGATCGCCGCGTGGCGAACAATCGAGCCCTTCCGGGCCTACGGTCGCCAGTGCCGCAAACGGCGAGCTTTCGATCATCTGGCGATAGAGCGGCGTCAGCCGCTGGGTCACCTTGTCGACCGAGGCCTGCGACAGCCCGGCGCCATAGATCGTATTGAGCTCTTCGATGCTGCTGATGATTTTCATGAAGCGTCCCGCCGCGGCTGATCTTTGCCACGGACGCTACAATGCCGCGCGCCTCGCCGGAAGCTCAAAAAACGGAATGATCTCTGCATCTTTTTTGATGCTTTCGCCGGCGTCCTCGTCCGCGTCGCCTTTAAGAAAGGCCGCGATCGCACCGAGCACGGGAGCCGCGCCGACGATGCGCCGGTGACCGAAGCCGTTCGCCCAGAACAGCCGCACAGTCTCGCCCGCCGCGTCATAACGCCTGGCGTGGGCCGGCGACACCTCTTTGTCGTCCTCGGCGTGGATGACGAGCACAGGCCAACCAAGCATGCCGGCCGTCTCGCTAGCTTCGAAATCCTCGAGTCTCCGCCCAGTGACACGATGGACTTCATTCTCCAGCGCAGCCTGCGCAGCCGGGTGAAGCCCGATCATCCGGCCGAAATCGGTAAAGAGCCAGGCCATGTCGCTCGGCGCGCCGATCAGCACCAGTCGCTCGCAGATGGCCGGCGCCGCATCGGGAATCAGGCCTGCCGCCGAGACCATCAGTACTGCGCCCCCGAAGGAATGGCCGATTGCAGCGTCGAATGCACCGAACCGCTCTCCTGCCGCTGCGACTGCCTGGACAGCAAGTCCCATATGTAGGAAGCGCCCGCCCGCCCGCCCGTGACCGGGAAAATCGAGCGCCACCACCTCGGCGCCCGTCGCCGCCAGCACCGAAACGAGATCTGTCATATAGACGGCGCTCGAGCCCCAGCCATGTGTGACGAGGTAGCGCTTGCGCTGGCCGATTGGCCCTCCGTTCAGGCGATAAGCATGCGCCTTGGCGCCGCCGGCGAGCCTGAGCACGAAACGTTCCGCGCCGGCAAGCCGTGCCGCACCAGCAGCATACGCTGCCTTCGCCTTTTCGCCCGTCGGCCGTCGTGATGGTGTGCGGCAGAACAGCAGGAATGCCGCCCTGCCCGCCAGCCGCGGCGAAATCGTCTGCAGAAGCCGGAATCCGAGGCGGGTGACCTTAAGCGCGAAATTTGCCATAGTGGGAATCCAAAAGACTGTTCAACACTGAACAATAAAGTACAACGATGAACAAAAATCAATCCCTTCCCTGGGATCATCCGCGTTTTCGCAGCTGGATTGCGGTGGCGCGCGCCTGTCAGCTCATGCAACAGTCCCTGGCGCGCTCGCTTGCCGATCTCGACATCAAGCCGCCGCATCTCGATATCCTCGTGAATCTCTACCGTTTCGAGGCCATCTCGCAGCAGGAACTGGCGCGCAAGCTCCTCGTCGGCCGCTCCAATATGAGCATGCTCTTACCGCAGATGGAAAGGCGCGGGCTGATCGAGCGGCGCGGCGACGAGCGTGACAAGCGGGTGCTGCGCCTTTATCTCACCGGAGAAGGCCGCAAAGTAACCGAGGCAGCGATGGCGATCCAGACCGATCTCATCGAGCGCACGCTCTCCGACGAGCCGATCGAGCAATGCACGGCGACCGCCACCTCGATGGAGCGCATCATCGCCGTGCTGCTGAAAGATCTGCGCGATGACGGGTGATGATCAATGCAGCGACGGTGCCGTCGACGCGCCGCTCAGCGATCGGTACTCCCAGGCGGCGACGATGATCAGCACCAGCGTCGCCAGAATGCCCAGCAGATAGATCTCGATGAAGGGGGCCACGAAGGCCAGCAGGACCACAAGCACGAGGCCGGCAAGATGCGACAGCGGTATCTGACCGCTAGTCGCGCCCTTGAACCAGAGATTGCCGACGAGGAACAGGCCGGAGCCGCCGAGCACCGCCGCGGCGACGCCGAAATCGCCCGTCTCGTGCGGATGCGAGAACATGAATTCGACCGCCACCGCATGCACGATGATGCCGGCCAGAATCGGAATATGCCCATAGGTGAAGGCCTGCCGGGCCAAGGCACCCGGCGTTTCCTCATGCTCAATGCGATGAGCTGCGCGCCCGTGGCCGAAGCGGAAATAGAGCCACCACATGGTGACGGTGCCAACGAAGCCGGTGACGAAGACGATGCTCGTCAGTCCTGAGATCGGCAACTCGGAAAAGGTACGGCCGGAAACGAGGATCGCTTCGCCGAGGCAGATAATAACGAAGAGCGCGCAGCGCTCGGCCATGTGCGCGCCGGACACGTCCCAGTCGCTTGGAACCGAACGGCCGAGCCCCGGCACTGCAAAGCCTGCGGCTGGCCCGGCATATTCAATAGCAAGCGCAATCATCCAGACAATCAACCTGGCTTCATGCTCGAGCAAGCCACCGGCGATCCAGAAGCCGCCGGCCGCCGCTAGCCAGCTTGTGATGCGCACGAAATTCAGCGTATTGGCCCGGTCGACGCGGGTCATCGCGTAGGTCGTAAACAATGAGCGTCCGACCTGCATCGCCGCATAGGCCCCGGCAAAGAGCAATCCCTTGGCTCCGAAGGCCTCGGGGATGGAGGCGGAAAGCACCAGCCCGAGCATCATCAGCACCACCAGCATGCCACGCACCGGCATCCTGTCGGGATCGAGCCAATTCGTCACCCAGGCGGTGAAGATCCACACCCACCAGACGGCGAAGGTCATCAGCGCCGCTTCGACGGCGCCGAGCGGCGTATAATGAGCGGCGAGCGCATGCGAAAGCTGCGAGATCGAAAAGACGAAGACCAGGTCGAAGAACAGTTCAAGGAAGGTCACCTTGCTGCCGGCGGCGCTGCCCTTGGCGCGCAGCCAGTTCTTCCTATTCGCTTTCGCCATGTGTCCCCCGGTGGCCATGTATTGAAATTCAGCGCGGCTTTTCCGCCGTGTCGCGGTTCATGCCCTTTTCCCGAAGCTCGTCCTCATAGGCCGAAAACAGCTCTGCCCCCCGTTCGCCCAGTTCGCGCAGGTAGGTCCAGGTGTAGATGCCGGTATCGTGCATGTCGTCGAAACCGATTCGAACCGCATAATTGCCGGTCGGCGTCATCGAGATGATCGCGACATTGCGTTTGCCCGGCACCGTCACCTTCTGTCCCGGCCCGTGGCCCTGCACCTCGGCAGACGGTGACAGAACGCGCAGGAGTTCGGCCGAAAGATCGAATCTCTGGCCGTCGTTGAAGGTCACTACCAGCCGCTGCCGGTCCTTTGAAACGCGAAGTTCGCTCGGCCAGATATCGTTCATCTCTACCACCCTCTTTCCCTTGGAGAAGTAGGCGTTCGGCTTTTTCGAGGCAAGCGCAAATTAGCGTGTGCGAAATCCGTTTCCCTTGACGGGGCAATCACATATGCACAAATAGAAACATGTCGCTTGAAAACGGCCGGGGTTCGGCTTGGCGCGCTACAATCGCGCCGCGGAGGAATTGGTGAATACGAGAGTGGGAACGATAGGCAGCGCATCGCCGCTCAAGGCAGATGCACATCCGATGATCGATCCTTTCGGCCGGACGGTCACCTATCTCCGCGTCTCCGTCACGGACCGCTGCGACTTCCGCTGCACCTATTGCATGGCGGAGAATATGACCTTTCTGCCGAAGAAGGATCTCTTGACGCTCGAAGAGCTCGACCGTCTCTGTTCCGCCTTCATCGCCAAGGGTGTCAGCAAGATCAGGCTGACCGGCGGCGAGCCGCTGGTGCGCAAGAACATCATGTATCTGGTGCGCAAGCTCGGCGAAAAAATCGGTTCCGGCCTCGACGAACTGACGCTGACGACCAACGGCTCGCAGCTTTCCCGCCATGCCGCTGAACTTTATGATTGCGGCGTGCGCCGCATCAACGTCTCGCTCGATACGCTCGATCCCGACAAATTCCGTAAGATCACCCGCTGGGGCGATTTCGACAAAGTCATGGAAGGCATCGACGCGGCGCAGAAAGCCGGTCTGAAGATCAAGCTCAATGCCGTGGCGCTGAAGAATTTTAACGATGCCGAGGTTCCCGATCTCTTGCGCTTCGCCCATGGCCGCGGCATGGACCTCACCGTCATCGAAACCATGCCGATGGGCGAGATCGAAGAGGACCGCACCGATCAATACCTGCCGCTCTCCGAGCTGCGCGCCGATCTCGAACGTCAGTTCACGCTAACTGACATAGATTACCAGACCGGCGGCCCGGCGCGTTACGCCAGGGTTGCCGAGACCGGCGGCCGTCTCGGCTTCATCACACCGATGACCCATAATTTCTGCGAAAGCTGCAACCGCGTCCGGCTCACCTGCACCGGCACGCTCTATATGTGCCTCGGCCAGAACGACGCCGCGGATCTCCGCGCCGCACTCCGCGCCACCGAAGACGACGCCCTCCTCCACGCCGCCATCGACGAAGCCATCACCCGCAAGCCCAAAGGCCACGACTTCATTATCGACCGGACTCATAATCGTCCCGCTGTGGCCCGGCATATGAGTGTCACTGGCGGGTGATGTTTGACGAGAAAGCCCATCCACCCTCATTCCTGTGCCTGTCACAGGAATCCAATGCGCCCAAGTCCTTGGGCGCGAGAGAGTCCCTTCCTGTGATAGGGGTCATTCACTGCTGGCGGCGCTCAGCGCCCTCCCCATCACCCAGGCTTACGCGCACAAATCGCAAACCGCTCCTGCATCATCCGCTCCAGCCCGCGCAGGAACGGCATCTTGCGCGCCTGCGCCCAATGAATATCGCCAAGCTTGCGGTCGACCACAATCTCCACGAAGCCGGCCTTGCTGAGAAGATCGACGATCGCTTCGGCCGGCATCTCGTGGGAAAAGTGCACGCGGGAGCGGATACTCTGGTGCCGTGCCATCATCTCCGGTGACATGTGGCTTGCCGCCGGTTTGCCCGTCACCTTTGTCCAAAACTTCTGCAGGCTCTTCACCCAGGTTTCCCGGCCCATATTGCCGTCGACGATCAGCACCTTGCCGCCCGGCTTCAGCACTGAAAACCATTCCTTGAAGGCCGAAGCCGGGTCCACCAGCGTCCAGACGAGATGGCGGTTGGTGATGGCGTCGTAGCTATCCTTCGGCTCCATGGTGTTTTCAGCGTCGCCGGAGACGAAGCGGATATCGGTACCGCGCTTCTTCGCCTTGGCGCGCGCCTGCGCCAGCATCGCATCCGACCAGTCGAGCCCCGTCACCTTGAAGCCGGCATCATTCATCAGATGCGAAATGACGGCCGTGCCGCAGGCAAGGTCGAGCGCCGCGCGCCCCTGCCCCTCGCCGAGATGCTTTCGGATCAGCCGCCGCCAGCCCTTCCGTTCCGCTTCGGAAAAGATTTCATGGCCGACGCTTTGATCGAAGGTCGCCGCTCTTTCCGACCAGAAATCGCGGATTTCATCGCGGATCGTGTAGTTCGTGTTCATGGAATTCATCGCAGGCACCCCCGGGTCGTATCAGTTTGGAAATGCTCTAAAACATATAACTTGATTCACAAAGTCATATTTCTTATGCCTGCGGACATTATTCAGACGTCAGGGGAATTTCCAGATGAATTTCGTGAAAATGCTCGCAGTTTCCGCAGCTGCGATTGCCGGCTTGATGCCGCTTTCGGCGCCCGCCCAGTCCTTTACCATCAAGGATGTGGCTGGCCGCGAAGTCAGCTTCGACAAGCCTGTCGAACGTGTGATCCTTGGAGAAGGCCGCATGCTCTACGCCGTCGCGCCGATCGAGAAGGAAGATCCCTTCGCCAAGATCGTCGGCTGGCGCAACGATCTCTGGACCACCGACAAGGACGGCTTCACCGCCTATGTCGAGAAGTTTCCCAAGGGCAAGGACCTGCCCTTCCTCGGGAACCTGACTGACGGCACGCTGCAGACCGAAGCGGTCGTCAAGCTTCACCCGGACGTGCTGCTTCTGCCGATCGGCAACAAGACGGCGGCTGACGAAGTGAAGCTCGAGGAGATGCTCTCCGGCATCGGAGTGAAGATCGTCTACATCGATTTCCGCGAGCATATTCTCGCCAACACCGAGCCGAGCCTGAAGATTCTCGGCAAGCTCTTCGGCCATGAGGACCGTGCCGAGGCTGTCGCCAGCTTCTGGAAGGAACAGATGGCGCGCGTCACCGACAGGCTGAAGGCGGCCAATCCGCCGAAGCCTGGTGTTTTCATGTATCGCGCCGCCGGCCTGGTGGAATGCTGCGGCACATTCGGCCCGGATAATTTCGGCCTGATGGTCGATTTGGCCGGCGGCCACAATCTCGGCTCCGATTTCCTGCCCGGTTATACCGGCTCCATCAATGCCGAACAGGTCGTCGCCTCCAATCCCGAGGTCATCGTCGTCACCGGCTCCAACTGGAGCCAGACCAAGAATGCCAAGGATTATGTCAATGTCGGCCCGAATGCCACAGCCACCATCGGCGACAGCCGCAAGGCGCTGATCACGCTGATGGAAAACCCCGCTTTCACCGGCTCCAGGGCGGTGGCCGGCGGCAATGTTCATGCGATCTGGCACCAGTTCTATACCAGCCCCTACCAGTTCGTCGCCGTCCAGCAACTGGCCAAATGGCTCCACCCGAACCTCTTTGCCGATCTCGATCCCGATGCCACCTTCAAGGAATTCCACGAAAAATTCCTGCCGGTCGCCTATCAGCCGGGTTACTGGCTCGACGCCAGGATCGGACAGTAAATCGCTATGGCCGAGATTGCCGCACATTCGATCGACGTGGAAGCAGGGAGGGAGCGCTACCGCGCTCTCGCCCGGCGCAAGCTGCTGATCCTTTTCGCCATGACGGCAGCGCTCTGCCTGTCCTTCGCCGTCGATCTCGCCTGGGGGCCGGCTCGCTACAGTCTCGGCGACGTCGTCTCCGCCCTCCTCGACCCCGCCTCCGTTTCCGATCAGATCCGCGCCGTCGTCTGGGGCATCCGCATGCCGGTTGCCATCATGGCGATCGTCGTCGGCGCGTCGCTCTCCGTCGCCGGCGCGCAGATGCAGACGATCCTCGCCAATCCGCTCGCCAGCCCGTTCACCTTGGGCATTTCGGCGGCGGCAAGCTTCGGCGCGGCCCTGGCGATCGTCACCAGCGTTCCGCTTCTGCCCGTTGCTGCCGGCCTGCTGGTGCCGGTCAATGCCTTCATCATGGCGCTGATCGCCACGCTGTTCATACATTTCGTCTCGCAGGCCCGCGGGGTCTCGGTACAGACGGTGGTGCTGCTCGGCATCGCCCTGGTCTTCACCTTCAATGCCGCCCTCGCCTTCCTGCAATATCTCGCTTCCGAACAGGCACTGTCGGCGGTCGTCTTCTGGACGATGGGCAGCCTCACTAAGGCGACGTGGCCGAAGATCTGGGTGACGCTCGCCGTACTGCTGGCTGCCCTTCCGCTCTTTGCCCGCAATGCCTGGGCGCTGACCGCCATCCGCCTCGGCGAGGACAAGGCCGCAAGCTTCGGCGTCAATGTCCGCCGCATCCGGCTGGAAACCATGCTCGTCGTCTCGCTGCTTGCCGCCGTGCCGGTCAGCTTCGTCGGCACCATCGGCTTCGTCGGCCTCGTCGGACCGCACATCGCCCGCATGATCCTCGGCGAGGACCAGCGCTTCTTCCTGCCGGGCTCGATCCTTTCGGGCGCACTGTTGCTGTCGCTGACCTCGATCGTCTCGAAATCGATCATCCCAGGCGTCGTCTTCCCGATCGGCATCATCACCGCACTCGTCGGCGTGCCCTTCTTCTTTTCGCTCATCCTCTCGAACAGGAGCCGATCATGGTAGCGCTTCATTTGCAGTCGGTCGGCGCCTATCACGGCCGCAAGCTTTTCGTCGAAGATGTGACGACGCCGGTGATGACATCGGGCGAGTTGATCGCGGTGATCGGCCCGAACGCCGCCGGCAAGTCGACGCTCTTCAAGCGCATCACCGGCCTGCTCAAGGGCCCGGGCCGTGTCGTCGTCGAAGGCTCAAAGGCGAAAAACGCCATCAGCTACATGCCGCAGGATACCTCCGCCAATGCGGTGCTGACCGTCTACGAATCCATCCTGCTCGCCCGCAAGCAGGGCCAGTCCTGGGCCGTCGGCGATGGCGACCTGCGCTTCATCGACGAGATCATGGCAGCGCTCGATATCACTTTGCTCGCCTTCCGCGATCTCGGCGCGCTCTCCGGCGGCCAGCGCCAGCTCGTCTCGATCGCCCAGGCGCTGGTGCGCGAGCCCGAAATCATGCTGATGGACGAACCCACAAGCGCCCTCGACCTGCACCGCCAGATCGAAGTCCTCGATTTCATGCGCCGCCGGGCGCGTGCCAAAGGCATGCTCGTCCTGATCGCCATCCACGACCTCAACCAGGCGCTGCGCTTCGCCGACAAGGTGATGGTCATCGCCAACGGCCGCATGCGCGCCTGCGGCGCGCCGAGAGATGTGGTCACTGCGGAGATGCTGCGGGAGATTTACATGGTCAAAGCCCGGATCGAGAAATGCTCGCTGGACCACGATCATGTCATCGTCGATGGGACGGCGCATTGACTCAGGGGAGCGAAGCCTTGAAGGACGAGGCGGGCCTTCCCCCTACCCCATCAATCGGTCAGTCGCTGCGCGGTAAACTTGTCAGTCACAAGCATATCGATCACCCCGACGCGCAGCGCGCCGGCGATCGCCTCGGTCTTCTTGGCGCCACCGGCAAGGGCAATGACCCGGTCCACCCGTTCGAGATCCTCGAGCGGAAGCCCTATCACCCGATCATCAAGCGGTGTCTTGACCGGCTTGCCGTTCCTATCGAAGAAGCGAAGCGAAATATCGCCCACGGCTCCCGCTTCCGCGAGATCGGAGAGTTCGCGGGCCGAAAAAATGTTGCCGGAACGCGCAAGAAGTTCGGATGGTTCGACGGCGCCGATGCCGACGATCGCAAGCGTTATGCTGCCGAAGAGGTCCATCGTCTCGCGGACGTACGGATCGGACTGCATCAGAAGTTTTGCCTCCCTTGACGTCGTCACGCCCTGCACGGGAAGCAGTTTCGGCTCGGCCCCGGTCAGCCGTGCAAGCCGCGTGGTCAGCTGCGTCGCATGCGTCTGCACCGAAGGATCTCCCATGCCTCCAAGGGTCTGGACGACGTATTTCGCCTGGGCGCTTTTCTGAGGATGAATGTTCTCGACCATCTTGAAAATGGTCTGGCTCCAGCTCGAAACGCCGATGATCTCACCCGGCGCAAGCGTCACCTCCAGGAGATGAGCCGCTGCCTCGCCGATACGGGCCATGATGGCGCCGTCCCGATCTTCCGTGCACTCGACGACGATCGCCTCCGGCAGATCGTATTTCTCGCGAAGCGCCGCCTCGAGCTCGCTATAGGTGCCGACGGGAGGGATCACACTGGTTCTGACGATATCTTCAGCCTCGGCGCGCTTCAGCATGCGCGACACCGTCGCCTGCGACAAGCGAAGGTGCTCCGCGATCTCCGCCTGTCGCCGTCCCTCGATATGGTACATCTGGGCGACCCTTGAAATGAGGCGGAGTTCGTTGAGGCGAGTCATCGCTAATCCCAGATTGAATTTTTATTCACCTTTAGCCTTTGTTTCGCGGAACGTCGAGCGGACGAGCGCATCATTCCAGCGATCGAGAAGTCCCGCCCGATCGAGGGATTGCGGCTCGATAATCTCGGTGTTTCGCGGCAGCTCCGCGACAATCTGAAGATCGCCCCACAGACCGAGTGACAGCCCCGCCAAATAGGCCGCGCCCAACGCCGACGCCTCGGGTGCCTCGCATTGGATCACCGGATGTTCGATAAGGTTGGCGACGCACTGCATCAGGAAGCGGTTCCGGCTCGGGCCGCCATCCACATAGAGCGCGCCAAGCGCGCCGCCGCTCTGCGTCCGCATGGCCGCGATCACGTCATGCACCTGCAGGGCGATGGAGTCGGTCACCGACCGGGCCATTTGCGCGCGTGTCGTATTGAAGTTGATCTGGGAGAACAGGGCTCGGGCGTCGGCATTCCAGTAAGGCGCCCCCAGTCCCACGAATGCCGGCACGAAGCCAGGCCCGCCCGGCTCGGCGCTCGCTGCAAGTTCGACGAGCGCCGCCACATCCGCAAGGCCGAGAATATCGGCCATCCAGGGAAGACTGGCGGCACAAACGAGAATATTGCCTTCGAAGGCGAAAGTCGGCCTCCCCCCGATACGCCACGCGACGGTTGTTGTCACGCCGTTACGCGGGGGAATGAAGTGCGGAAGCGTCGTCATGACCGACGAGCCGGTCCCGAAGGTCACCTTGCCGTCGCCCGGCTTGAATGCCCCATGACCGAACAGGGCGGCGTGGCTGTCTCCGATCGCGGCCATGATGGGGGTGCCGTCCGGCACACCCGGCAACCCTTGCGTTCTGCCGAAATCGGCCGAGCTGTCGAGCACCTCGGGCAGCAGCGCGATATCGACGCCGAAAATCTCGCCGAGTTCCTCGCTCCATCTCTGCTCCTTCAGATCGAACAACTGGCTCCTGGCGGCATTCGACGCGTCGCAGGCATGCCGGCGCCCGCCCGTCAGGCAGTGGACGAGCCAGCTGTCGATCGTTCCCAGCCGCACCGATCGCCCGGCCGGAACCCGGTCGAGCAGCCAGCGGAATTTCGAACCTGGGAACATCGCATCCAAGGGCAGGCCGGTGAGCGCCTGCACCCGGTCAAGCTGGCCTTCGGCAATCAGACGTTCGCAATCCTGCGCCGTTCGGCGGCACTGCCAGCTGACCACCGGCCCAAGAGCCTCTCCGGTATCGGCGTCCCAGGCAGTGACGGACTCGCGCTGGTTGGAAACGGCCACGGCCTCGATCGTCACATCGCGACCGGCCGTCAGGCAGGCGTCGACCGCCTCGCAGACCGAGGCGTAGAGCCGGTGTGGGTCTTGTTCGACCCAGCCCGGCTTCGGATAGGAGATGCCGACCGGCGCCGAACCTCTGCCGACGATTTCTCCGTTCTCGGAAACCAGAACCGCCTTCGAATTGGTCGTGCCCTGGTCGATTGCCAGAATTGTCCGCATTCTATCCTCCCCGGATCAAGTGACGGCCGAAACGGCAAAAACGTTTCGGCCGGTCGCTGGATCCTATTACTTGCGCTTGATCAGCGCCTGCGCGGCATCGGCGATTGCGAAAGGCGCCATCCCGAATTCGTCGAGCAGGAATTCTGCCGATCCGGTCGGGGCATAGACGCCGGGAACGCCGAGACGCTTCATCGGCACCGGCGCATTGTCGACCACCACTTCGGCGACGGCGGAGCCGAGCCCGCCAAAGATCGAATGCTCTTCGGCTGTGACGATCGCTCCGGTCTCCCTGGCAGCAGTGATGATAGCCTCCTCATCGATGGGACGAACCGTTGCAAGGTTGAGCACTCTGGCATTGATGCCGCGCTCAGCGAGGATTTCGGCCGCCTTGAGAATGCGATGGGTCAAAGTGCCGTTGGCGATCAGGGTGACGTTGGAACCCCGGCGAAGGAGATTTGCCTTGCCAAGTTCGAACTTATGGCCTTCCGGAAGCAGGTCGGGCACGCCGACCCGTGACAGACGCAGGAAACAAGGCCCGTCATAGGTCGCGGCCCAGGCAACGGCAGCAGCGGTTTCGATGCGGTCACAAGGCGCAATGACCGGAAGATTGGGCAGGACCCGTGTCCAGGCGAAATCTTCGATCGAGTGATGGGTCGGGCCGAGCTCGCCATAGGCCATGCCGGAGGAGATGCCGACCAGCTTGACGTTGGCGTTCGAGTAGGAAATGTCGGCCTTGATCTGCTCGAGCGACCGCCCGGTGAGAAATGGAGCGGCGGCGCAGACGAACGGAAGCCGTCCGCCATTGGCGAGCCCTGCGCCGACGCCGACCATATTCTGCTCTGCGATGCCGACATTGACGAGGCGTTCGGGAAATTTGGACTTGAAGCCGCCGAGCTTGGACGAACCGACAGAGTCGTTGCAGACGGCAACGATCGTTTCGTTTTCAGCGGCCAGCCGCTCAAGCGTGGCGGCGAATGCGTCGCGGCAATCATAGAGCTTGGGAGGGTTGATTGGCGCGTTCATTACAGTGCCTCCGACAATTCTGCCAATGCGATTTCGTATTGTTCTTTGCTCGGCACCTTGTGGTGCCAGTCAACCCGGTCCTGCATGAACGAGATTCCATGGCCCTTGTTGGTATGGGCGACAATACAATGCGGTCTCGCCCCCCGGTGTTCGAGAGCAGGAACGATTTCGCTCATCGTGTTGCCGTTGATCTCGGTGACTTCCCAATCGAAGGCTTCAAGCTTCGGACGAAGCGGCGCGAGATCGTTGGTTTCGGCCAGCGCCGCGCCCTGCTGGAACCTGTTGTGGTCGATGACCAGCGTCAAGTTGTCGAGCTTGAACTGGGCTGCCGCCATGATCGCTTCCCAGTTGGAGCCTTCCTGCATCTCGCCGTCACCGGTGACAACGTAGGTGTGAAATTTCGCACCCGAGAGCTTGGCCGCTTTCGCCATTCCGACTGCGACCGGGAGACCGTGGCCGAGCGGGCCGGTATTCGTTTCGACGCCCGGAACCTTGTTGCAGTTCGGATGTCCGTTCAGCCTCGAATGCGGCTGCAGGAAGGTGGAAATCTCCTCCTCCGGGATGAAACCGCGTTTTGCGAGTGTCACATAGAGGGCGCATGCCGTATGTCCCTTTGAGAGAACGAACCTGTCGCGGTCGGGATGTCTCGGCTGATCTGGCCAGACTTTCAGCACCCGAAAATAGAGCGCCGTCAAAATGTCGATCACTGACATTTCCCCGCCAATATGGCCGGCGCCCGCTTCAAAGACCGCCTGAAGATCGCGCAATCGGATCTCGCGGGCGATGCGCTCAAGTTCTGTCGTATCCATCGATTCCTCGCGTGCATAAATATTCACTAATCAATATTTTTGCACAAGACTCTGATTAGTCAACCCCCTTGTACCAAGTACCACAGACATCCACCCGACGAAATCCTGTTGACAGCTGGAAAGCAAGTTGTTAATGAATTTTCCAGCAGGAGTGAATAATTATTCTAGCCTGAACAAATATCGGATACAGGCCTACGCAGAGGGAGGAGCAATGGTGGCGCTCGATATCAATGAACACAGGCTTTCGTCCGGTGCGTGGTTGAGCAAGCTCAAGGGAGCGACCGGCCCACTCGTCGGGCTGCTCGTGCTGTGCGTCTTTCTGAGCGTCAGCACAGACACGTTTCTCTCGGTTCGAAACGGCCTCAACATCCTCGACCAGATCACCGTTCTCGGCATCATGGCGGTCGGAATGACCTTCGTCATCCTGATCGGCGGCATCGATCTCTCCGTCGGCTCGGCACTCGCTTTGGCGATGATGGTCATGGGCTGGACTGCCAACGTCGCCGGCCTGCCGCTGCCGGTCGGGATCGCCTTTGCGCTGATCGCCTCGGCGGTATCGGGCCTGATCGTCGGACTGCTGGTGACGCAATTCAGGGTTCCGGCCTTTATCGCCACTCTGGCAATGATGTCGGCCGCCCGCGGCGTTGCAAACATGATCACCGATGGCCAGCAGATCGTCGGCTTCCCCGACTGGTTCATGATGCTGGCGATCGATCGCCATTTCGGCGTCATGACAGCCACGGTCTTTCTGATGCTGGCGGTGGTTCTTGCGGCCTGGCTTTTCCTGCACTTTCGGTCCGAAGGCCGGATGCTCTATGCGGTGGGCGGCAACGCCGAAGTCGCGCGCCTCGCCGGCATCAACGTTCCGCTGGTGACGATCGGCGTCTATGTCATGAGTGCCGTCCTTGCGGGGCTTGCCGGCGTCGTGCTCGCCGCCCGGCTGGATTCCGTCCAGCCGTCCAGTGGTCTGGGCTATGAGCTGGACACCATCGCTGCGGTCGTCATTGGCGGCACTTCGCTCTCCGGCGGCGCCGGCGGCATCGGCGGAACGCTGATCGGCGTTCTGATCATCGGTGTCCTGCGCAACGGTCTCAACCTTCTCAACGTCTCACCGTTTCTTCAGCAAGTGATCATCGGAATCGTCATCGTGCTTGCGGTCGGCGCGGAGACCATTCGGCGGCGTCGCGCCTGACGAGCGGGGTCCGCCGCGTTGGCGGACCCGGAATTCCGCCCCGGGCTTCGGGACGGATCAATACCCCGAGGGGGAGGACATACCCGAGGGTTCCATCAAACAACGGAGGAAATACAATGAAAATAGCGCGCACCATGCTCGCGTCTGCTGCACTGCTCGGCCTCATGCTTGGCCCCGTACACGCGGCGGAACTGAAGAAGCTCGGCCTCGCCGTTGCCAACCTTCAGGCAAACTTCTTCAACCAGATCAAGCAATCGGTCGAGGCCGAAGCCAAGAAGCGCGGCATCGAAGTCATCACGGTCGACGCAAAGGGCGACGGGCCGACACAGGTCAACCAGATCCAGGATCTTCTGACCCAGAAAATCGACGCTCTGATCTACATTCCGGCCGGTGCGGCGGCTGCGACCGTTCCGGTCAAGCTCGCAAAGAGCGCCGGCATCCCGGTCGTAAACGTTGACCGCAACGCCGAGGGAGCACCGGGCGATACATTCCTTGCGACGGACTCCGTCGCCTCTGCCAAGGCCGTCTGCGACTACATTCTGAAGGAAGCCGGCGGCAAGGGTAAGATGGTCATCATCCATGGCCAGAAGGGCACGACGCCGGAAGTTGATCGCTCGAAGGGCTGCGCTGAATCCCTGAAGGCATATCCTGATGTCAAGGTCGTCGCCGAGCAGTTCTCCAACATCTGGAGCCAGGACGAAGGCTTCCAGATCATGCAGAATATGCTGCAGGCAAATCCGGACGTTTCGATCGTGTTCGCACAGGCTGACGGTCTCGCCCTTGGCGCCGCCCAGGCGATCAAGGTCGCCAATCCGTCGCAGAAGATCGTGGTCGGCGGCTTCGATGGCGACACCGCAGCGCTCGAAGCCCTCAGCAAAGGTGTCTTCAACGTGACTGCGACGCAGCAGACGCAGAAGATGGGCCGCGATGCGGTTGAAAATGCCGCCAAGCTTGTCGCCGGAGAAAAGGTGCCGCCGGTCCAGCTCCTGGATGCCACGCTGACAACCAAGGAAAACGTGGCAGGCTTCATCGCCAACCATCCCTGATAAAGTAGGTCTTGAGGAGGTGTGCCGTGACTGATCCCGTTCTTTCCCTGAGGGGCATATCCAAGTGGTATGGGCCGCTCCAAGTTCTGAAGGATGTCAGCTTGGACGTCTATCCGGGCGAAGTGGTTGCACTTCTCGGTGAAAACGGAGCGGGCAAGTCGACGCTGTCGGGCATCATTGCCGGATCCCGCACGCCCTCCGAAGGATCGATGACATGGCTGGGGCAACCTTATGCCCCGGCCACCCCGAGGGAAGCGATCGACAAGGGCGTTGTCCTGATCCACCAGGAGCTGCAGCTTCTGCCGCAGCTGTCGATCGCAGAAAACGTCTTCATCGGACGCTGGCCGATGAAGAACGGCGCCGTCGACCGTGCCCAGATGGTTCGCCGGGCCCAAGACCAGCTCGCCCGCTTGAACCTTCACATACCCGCGACGCGGACGGTCGCCGGCCTCTCCACCGCAAATCAGCAACTTATCGAGATCGCCAAGGCGCTGGCTCTCAACGCAAAGCTGCTGATCCTCGATGAGCCGACAGCCGCCCTTGGCGGCGCAGAGACGGAAGCTCTGTTCGAACAGGTTCGCAAGCTTCGCTCGGAAGGCGTCGGCATCGTCTATATTTCCCACCGCATGGAAGAGATCAAGCAGATCACCGACCGCATCGTCGTTCTTCGTGACGGCGAGCGCGTGCAGGAATTCTCCGACAGCGCGACCCCGGTGCGAACGATCGTTGAGAGCATGGTCGGACGCCCGCTCGACCGCTTGTTCCCCACCCTGCCCGTTCCGACAGATCGTCCGGTGCTTCAAGTCTCCGGGTTGAGCTCGCCGGACGACTCCTTCCGTAACGTCACCTTCGAGGTGCGGGCCGGTGAAATTCTCGGCATCGCCGGCTTGGTCGGCGCCGGCCGCACCGAACTGGTGCGCGCAATTTCGGGCGCCGATCCGATCAGTGCCGGTTCGATCAAGCTGGAAGGCGAGGAACTCAGGCTGCGCGACCCGGCGGACGCGATCGCCAAGGGGATCGTGATGGTTCCGGAAGACCGCAAGGAGCAAGGCCTGATTGTCGGGCACCGGATCAGCGAGAACATTATCTACGCCAATCTCGACAAGCTGGGCGGTGGCTGGATCACACCGCGCCTCAAGCGCTCCTTTGCGGAAAAGGCGGTGGCCAAGTTCGGCGTCAAGGGCCGTGCCGAGCAATACGCCTCGGACCTTTCAGGCGGCAACCAACAGAAGGTCGTGATCGCCAAGTGGCTCATGCGCGATCCCAAGGTCGTCGTGCTTGACGAACCGACCAGAGGCATCGATGTCGGCGCTCGCGCCGGCATTTACGACATCATCGTCAATCTTGCCAAACAGGGCGTGGCGGTCATCGTCGTAAGCTCGGACCTCGAGGAAGTTCTCGGCGTCTCCAATCGCATTCTCGTGCTTGCACAAGGCAAGCAGGCGGGGATCCTCAATCGTGACCAGGCCAATGACGTTTCGGTCATGGAACTGGCTACCATCTAAAGCAATTCCAGCAAAAGTGTGCAGCGGTTTTGCGTTAGGAACTGTGTGAAAAAAAAAGATATAGAGCTTTTTCGAGATTCGAAGAAAAACGGAAATGCTCTGAACAGACAGAGAAAGGAAGAGCGGTGTCCGACATCACTCTGAACGCCCCTAAGCTTTTCGATCTCAGCGGTCAGGTTGCCATCGTTACCGGCGCCGGGAGCGGCATTGGGCAGCGAATTGCTATCGGCCTTGCGCAATGCGGCGCCGACGTGGCTCTGCTGGACCGCCGGACCGATGACGGACTGGCCAGGACGGCTGAAAATATCCGCGCTGCCGGCTGCCGCTCGATCCAGATCGCGGCTGACGTTACCAACAAATCCTCCCTTGCAGATTCGGTCGCACGCACCGAAGCCGATCTCGGCGCTCTGACGCTTGCCGTCAATGCTGCCGGCATCGCCAACGCCAACCCGGCGGAAGAGATGGAGGAAGATCAATATCAGACGCTGATGGATATCAACCTCAAGGGCATATTCCTGTCCTGCCAGGCCGAGGCCCGTGCCATGTTGAAGAATGGACGCGGCTCCATCGTCAACATCGCCTCCATGTCCGGTGTGATCGTCAACCGCGGCCTGAGCCAGGCGCATTACAACGCCTCCAAGGCGGGCGTCATCCACATGTCGAAATCCCTGGCGATGGAATGGGTCGACCGCGGCATTCGCGTCAACACAATCTCCCCCGGATACACGGCAACGCCGATGAACACCCGTCCGGAAATGGTCCACCAGACCAAGCTCTTCGAAGAGCAGACGCCAATGCAGCGCATGGCAACGGTCGACGAGATGGTGGGTCCGGCGGTGTTCCTGCTGTCGAATGCAGCAAGTTTTGTAACCGGCGTCGATCTTCTCGTCGACGGCGGTTTCTGCTGCTGGTGATGCGATCAGAAGCCGGCAGTTGGAATATGAACGGTCTCGCTCCCTCCCTGGCTGAGATCGAGGCGCTGAAGGGACTAACGGGCATGATGACGTGCAATATCGTCGTCTGCCCGCCCTTCACGCCGGACAGCCGCTGCCGCGCCCATTTGCCGTCTATTGAAGGATGCGAGGAAAGCCATGAAACGCTTTGAGCAAAAGACTGTCGTCATTACCGGGGGCAGCCGCGGTATCGGCGCCGCGATCGCCAGGCGCTTTGCGCGCGAAGGCGCCAATCTCGTCGTCTCGGCCAATGAAGATCTGGTCCACGGTGTCGCCGAGCACATCAGAACCGAAGGCGGTAAGGCGATCTCTTTCGTGGGCGATGTCACCGACAAGGCGAGCGTCGTAGCGCTCTACGATGCGGCCGAAAAGGAATTCGGCACTGTCGACGTCTCGATCCAGAATGCCGGCGTCATCACCATCGCCCGTGTCGAGGACCTGACCGAAAATGAGTGGGACAAGGTCATGGCCGTCAACACCAAGGGCGTCTTCCTCTGCGCCCAGGAGGCCATTGCAAGAATGCGCAAGCAAAAGCGCGGCGGCCGCATTATCAACACCGCCTCCGGCCAGGCCCGCGACGGCTTCATCTACACCCCGCATTACGCCGCCTCGAAAATGGGCGTCGTCGGCATCACCCAGAGCCTGGCCAAGGAAGTCGCGACCGAAAACATCACCGTCAACGCCTTCTGCCCCGGCATCATTGAAACCGATATGTGGGCCTATAATGACCAGGCTTGGGGCAAACTGCTCGGCAACTATGCCCCCGGCGAACTGATGAAGGAATGGGTCGAAGGCATCCCGATGAAACGCGCCGGCTCCGGCGAGGACGTCGCCGGCCTGGTCACTTTCCTCGCCAGCGACGACGCCGCCTACATCACCGGCCAGACGATCAATGTCGACGGCGGGTTGATTATGTCTTAGGTGGCCTTGGGGCGGCATTGAAGCAGCCACTGCCTTTGGCTTCCCGCTCAAGGCGTCGTCGCTGACGCTCCTCACCCCCCTCATCCGCCCTACGGGCATCTTCTCTCCGCTGGGGCGAAGGGGGAGCAACACACGGTGGCCACACCTATCGCGACGTCTCAAATGGAGCGAGGCGCCGCCGCGATTCGGCTTCTCCCCAGCGGGGAGAAGATGCCGGCAGGCAGATGAGGGGGCGCACGGCACATGGCACATCTTTCATTGCCTGGGCAAAATGCCCCCTCACCCATCCTACGTCCGGCTGATCGAAACCCCACCATCCGCCAGCATCGCCGTCCCCGTCACGAAGCTCGACAGATCCGACGCCAGGAACAACGCCGCATTGGCGATCTCTTCAGGCTGCGCCATGCGCTTCAGCGCATGCAATCCTTCGACGAAGGCGAGCAGATCAGGCGTTGCATCCGGTGCATTGGTGATGCTGGCGGGCGTATCGGTGCCGCCGGGAAGGAGGGCATTGACGCGGATATTCTGCTGCCCGAGTTCGGCGGCGAGCACCTGCACGAGGCCGATCAGCCCCGCCTTGCTCGCCGCATAGGCGGCCATGCCGGGCATGCCGGCAGTGTGGCCGACGAAGGTGGAGGTGAAGATCAACGAACCGCCACCCTCACCCATCGCCGCCGACTGGTGCTTCGCGCCGAGGAAAGCGGCGGTGAGATTGGTCTCGATCGTCTCGCGCCAGCCCTCCAGCGACAATCCGGCAACCGGCCCCATCTCGCCGAGACCGCCGGCATTGTTGAAGGCGATGTCGAGCCCGCCGAAGCGCGAGACCGCCATGTCGGTAAGCCTTGCCTGCAGCACCTCGTCCCTGACATCGCCGGCAACGGCGACGGCTTCTCCACCCTCCGCTTCGATTTCGGCGACAACGGCGTCGAGTGCATCCTGCCGCCGGCCGTTGATCACCAGCTTCGCACCTTCCCGTGCAAAGACCTTGGCAGCCGCGCGGCCGATGCCCGAGCTTGCGCCGGTGACGATTGCGGTTTTTCCGTTCAGAAGTGTCATGTCGGTTCTCCTCGATTGTTGAGGCATCCCAGATCTCAGACATTCGGCGCTGCAGCCACCCGGTTCCTGCGCGCAACAACAAAGGCCCCGATGGCATATCGTCTCGGTCAGATCAGTTTCGTCGGGATCGCCGCATCGACATGCCGGTTTCACCAGACAAAACCGCCGCTTGCTGTAGTTTCCACATAAGCGCCTGCCGTTACGTCAGCAGCGTTGTGCAGCGCACCATCGATTTATCCCAGGTGTGACATTCATCCGATTCCCTTCATGTATCTTCCCGACTAAGAAAGGGCGCACAGGTAAGGGAATCTCTTCATGCCGCGGTCACGCAATACTGAGGGCGCCATTTATATGAGCATGGCGATGGCCGGCTTTTCCGCGAGCGATGCCCTCTCCAAATCGGTGGTCGCCTATATGAATGCCGGCGAGATCATGTTCCTGCGCGGCCTCTTCACCAGCCTGCTCGTCTATCTGATCGCCAGGAAAATGGGCGCTCTGCGCTCCTGGCGTGTCGTGCTGCAGCCGGTTATCATCCTGCGCATCATCTGTGAGATGTTGTCCGCCGTCACCTATATCACCGCACTCGGCATGATGCCGATCGCCAATGCCTCGGCGATCCTGCAATCGCTGCCGCTGGTCGTCACCTTCGGTGCGGCGCTCTTCTTCCGCGAGCCCGTCGGCTGGCGGCGCTGGTCGGCGATAACAGTCGGTCTTGTCGGCGTCATGATCATCATCCGCCCCGGACCGGAAGGATTCACCGCTGCCGCCCTGCTCTGCGTCGGCGCGGTACTGACGACGGCCGGCCGCGATCTCGCTACCCGCTCCATCGATCCGAAGATTCCCTCGCTGATGATCACCGTCATCACCGCGACCTCCATCTCCTTTTTCGGCGCGCTTCTCATTCCCGTGCTTGGCAGTTGGCAGTCGGTCAGCGCGACCTCCCTTGGACATCTCCTGCTTGCCTCGGTGCTGGTGCTCGTCGGTTACCAGTCGGTGATCCTCGCCATGCGCACCGGGGAAATTTCCTTCGTCGCGCCCTTCCGCTATACCAGCCTGATCTTCTCCTCGCTGCTCGGCTTTTTCTTCTTCGCCGAAGTACCTGACAACTGGACGCTCCTCGGTGCCGCAATCGTCATCGCTTCCGGCCTCTATACGTTCTATCGTGAAGCCAAGCGCCGCGTGCCTCCGATCGCGCAGGAATCGGCGCCGCGCTCACCGGTTTGAGGCAGGATGATGACTGAATTCCCGCTCGACAGATCCGATATAGCAGGCGTCGTGCTGGCCGGCGGCCGCTCGCAACGCATGGGTCGCGACAAGGCGGAGGTGATGCTCGGAACCGAGAGCCTGCTTCGCCATGTACTGCTCCGTCTCTCGCAGCAGGTCATCTCCGTTGCCGTTAACGCCGACGCAGTCGCCGATGACGTGCCGGTGGTTCCCGACCGCATTCCTGGCAAGGCCGGGCCGATGGCCGGCATCCACGCGGCCATAGTCTACGGCGCCGGCCTTCCCGCGATTACCCATGTCGTCACCGTCTCGGTGGATTGCCCGTTCTTTCCCACCGATCTCGTCGCCCGCCTGGCCGCAGCCCTGGCGCGGCCGTCGCAGATCGCCATTGCCGCCTCCGAGGGCCGCTATCATCCCGTCTTCGGTCTCTGGCCGGTGACACTGGCAGCCGATCTGGAAGCCTGGATCGCTACCGACGAGAAACGCCGCGTGCGCGACTTCCTGTTGCGGCATGACGTTACGGAAGTGGACTTTCCGCTGCATCCGACCCGCGCCAGCCTGCTCGACCCCTTCTTCAACATCAACACGCCTGACGATCTCATCGAGGCGCAACGCTGGCTGGAGGCCCTGCGCACATGACCGCACCGAAAATCTTCGGCATTGCCGGCTGGAAGAACTCGGGCAAGACAGGACTTGCCGTCCGGCTGGTGACGGAGTTCACCCGCCGCGGCTACCGGATCTCGACGATCAAGCATGCGCATCATGATTTCGACATCGACAGAGTCGGAGCCGACAGCTACCGCCACCGCCAGGCCGGCGCCCACGAGGTCACCATCGTCTCCGGCACGCGTTATGCCATCATGCATGAGCTGCGCGGCGCGCCCGAACCCGCGTTCGAGGAGATTCTCGCGCGTCTCGCCCCCTGCGATCTCGTGCTGATCGAAGGCTACAAGCGCGAGCCGATCCCGAAGATCGAGGCTCGCCGCCTGGAGGCCGCCAATCGTGAAGCGTTGGCGCCGAGCGATCCCAATATCTGCGCCATCGCCGCCGATCATGCCGTCGGGGATACGGCCCTGCCCGTCTTCGATCTAGACGATACGGGCGCCATCGCCGATTTCATCGCAGCGGTCGTCGGCCTTGGCCGGGCGAGGCCCTGAAGCACCGGCGCCGCTGCCACATCTGAGACCCGGCGCCGCTTCGCCTGTCACCGCCTTGCTGATTTCCTTGGCAAGCTGCGCCTGATTATAGGGCTTTCCCAATCTCGGAAGATCGATATCGGTGCCGGCGGGTAGATCGGCATAGCCAGTTGCCAGCACGATTGGCAGCGCTGGCAGGATGTCCCGCGCGGCTTCAGCGAGCTGTGCGCCGGTCATACCGGGCATCGAATAATCGGTGATCATCAGATCGAAAGGCTGGCCGCTCCTGATCAGATCAAGCGCCTGCGAGCCGGAATTTGCCTCGATGACCTCGTGGCCGAGATCTTCGAGCATGTCGACCGAACTCATGGCGATCAAGGCATCATCATCGACCAGAAGGATCTTCAGTCTGGACGCGGCCTGCGGGACGGAGAGCTCCGCCTCGGCCAGCAGCACGGGGCGCCGTTCGGTCGCCGGAAGCCACAACTCGGCGGTCGTTCCCACCCCAAGCTCGCTTTTCAGAAGGAGTGCGCCATTGAGCTGAACGGCAAGTCCGTGGATCATCGATAGACCCAGACCCGTGCCCTTTCCGAGTTCCTTGGTCGAGAAGAACGGATCGACGGCCTTCTTCAGCGTCTCCGCGTCCATGCCGGTGCCGCTGTCGGCCACCGCCAAGACGAGGTAGGCCCCCTCGCCGAGATCGGCGCCATTGCCGACGACCTCTTCCTCGCGCAGCGAGATGGACAGCCTTCCCCCCTCCGGCATCGCATCGCGGGCATTGACCGCAAGGTTGAGCAGCGCCAGTTCGAGTTGGTTCGCGTCAACAAGCGCCGGCGGCAGCCCATTCGGCAGGAGGGTCTCGATGCTGACCGAGGGTCCGACCGAGCGCCGTAGCAAGTCGTTCATCCCGGAGACGAGCTCGGCCAGATCGACGGGCCTGACCTGCAGATCCTGCTGCCTGGCGAAAGCCAGCAGGCGCTGCGTCAGCGCCGCTCCCCGACGTGCACCCTGGAGCGCACCCTCCACCAGACGTGTGGCCTTGGCATCTCCCGCAACGTGCTTGCCGAGCAGCTCCAGATTTCCGAGAACTACCATCAGCAGATTGTTGAAATCATGCGCGACGCCACCAGTGAGCTGGCCGATCGCTTCCATTTTCTGGGATTGGCGAAGCTGCTCCTCGGCTCTCTCGCGCTGGGCGACTTCTTCGAGCAGTGTCTGGTGGGCGGCGTTGACCTCTCTGGTCCGCTCCCTGACGCGTTCTTCGAGGTTTTCGTTGAGACGTCTCAGATTCTCCTCGGCCGCCTTGCGGGCGGTGGTATCGGAGCAGACGCCTACGAGTTTCCTGGCGGAGCCATATTTGCCTGCATAGAGCTGCGCGTGAACCTCGGTCCAATGCAGCGATCCATCCGGCCAGATCGTCCGGTGCGCGATCGAATAGTCGCGTCCGGTGTCTATCGTCTGGCGCAGGCGCGCCTGCACGAGATCCCTGTCGCCGGGATGAATGCTTGCAATCAGCTCGTCGTACGTCACCTCCTCATCCGGCTCTCGGCCGAAGATGGCTTTGCACGTCGCCGAGACGGACAATGCCATCGACGATAGTTCGAGCTCCCACGCCCCGAGACGGCCGGCGGCGAGCGCCGTCTGCAATCGCCGCTCACTTTCGCTCAGAGCCTCGAGCCGTGCGCGCGCCTCATATTGGCGCAGGCGCCCCTTCAACGCGGTACGGGCGATGCTGATGAAGGAAGTCGCATGGAACGGCCGCTCCAGGAAGGTGACGTTGCCGAGAACCTCGGAAAGCCTGGCAGCGGATGGATTTCGCTCAGGCCCCCCGCCGCGGGTGGTGAGCACGATGAACGGCAGGTCCGACCAGCTCGGCTGGGCCGAAACCCAGGCGGCGATCGGCTTGAGGTCGCCCGAGCGAACGGCCTCTTCCGTCAGGACACCAAGCGCGATGTCATCGCTGAGCGACGACGCAAACATGGAAAGGTCGGCGGCGGCGATCGAGGCCAGTCCGGCCTCGTCGACCAGCGAAACCGCCACCCAGGCATCACGGCCGGCGGGCGTGTAGATCAATGCTTTCGGTTTGCCGGAATTAGGAATCGCCGCCATCCCCGCCATCGGTCGACAGGAGCGGCGCCGACGTTCCGATGAATTCGGGAACGCCACGAAGGACGCCTTGGAACCCGACGAGAGGATCTCCGAACGTCAGGCCGGAACTGTCGATGCGATACTCCCGGATGGTATCCTCATGAAAGCCGGTCCTCTTCTTGATCACGGAGACGGCGCGGCGCACCTTTCCGGCAGCCTCGAAATAACGCAGCAGAATGACGGTATCGGCGAGATAGGTAACGTCGACAGGTGCCTTCATGTCACCGACCAGCCCGTGCTGGGCAACGGTGAGGAAGGTGTTGGCGCCTTGCCTGTTCAAATACTGCAGCAATTCATGCATGTGAAGGATCAGTGAATTCTCATCCGGCATCGAAGCCTGATAACCGTTAATGCTGTCGATGATGACAGTTTTCGCATTCGACTTGTCGACGCAGTCCCGCACGCGGTGGGCGAATTCGCCCGGCGACAGTTCGGCGGCATCGAGCTGTTCAATATGGACCTGGCCCGCGTCCCTCATCGCTTCGAGATCCATTCCAAATGCCTTCAGCCGGGCAAAGAGCAGACTGAGCTCCTCGTCGAAAATGAAGGCCGCCGCTTTCTCGCCGCGCGCAACCGCTGCTGCCAGGAACTGAAACGAAAAAGTGCTTTTTCCTGTGCCGGCAGGACCGAGGATGAGGGTACTGGAACCTCGCTCCAGGCCGCCTCCTAAAAGAAGGTCCAGTTTCGGGATATTGCAGGAAATCCGATCGCGGAGGTAAGTCGATTTGTGTTCGGCGGCGACCAGGCGCGGAAACACCATGACGCCGCCGGTCTGGATGATGAAATCGTGATAACCGCCTCGGAAGGCCTGTCCACGATATTTAACGACCCTCAGACGGCGGCGTTCGGAGCCGTAGCTCGGCGCAAGTTCCTCGAGATGGATGACACCGTGCACGACGCTGTGCACCGTCTTGTCGAGTACGTCGGACGTTAGGTCGTCGAGCAATAGGACGGTCGCTCCCTGCCGGGCAAAATAATGTTTGAGCGCCAGGATCTGCCGGCGATAGCGGAGCGAGCTTTGCGCAAGCAGCCTGATTTCCGACAGGCTGTCGAGCACGACGCGCTGTGGCTTTACCCGCTCGAAAGCCGCGAAGATTTCCTTCGTCGTCTCGCCCAGTTCGAGATCCGACGAATAAAGCAGGCTCTGCTGCTGGTCGGAGTCCAGCAGGCTTTCTGGAGGCACGACTTCGAAGACCTCGATATTGCCGTCGATCACCATGCCATGCGACGCCGCACCCGCCCGTAATTCGCTCTCGGTTTCGGAAAGGGTGATGTAGAGCCCCTGTTCGCCAAGCCGTGCGCCTTCGATCAGAAACTGCAGCGCAATGGTGGTCTTGCCTGCTCCCGGATTTCCCTCGAGGAGGAACACATGGCCCGCCGAAAGCCCTCCCGCCAGAATTGTATCCAAACCGGACACTCCGGTCCGGGCTTTCGCGGCAGGCAGCGCAGTATTCATTCATTGTTTCCTTCATTTTCAAGTGTGAATTAGTGGGGAGTGATGGAATGTCAAATCGCCGGCACTGCAGGTTTTCACCCCCGGCAAAACGCCTCTCATAGTGTTACAGCAAGCATGGACAACCGCTTGTTGGGGACCCGAATCCGCCAACTATCCTCGATAGCGAAGCGTATCGACGATGAGAGCGAAAGCCGCCGAGGCGTGCCGGCGGCTTGGATAATAGAGATGGTAACCGGGAAACGGCGGACACCAGTCTTCGAGCACGCGCACCAGCCGCCCATTCGTTTGCGCCTGCACGGCGTCCTCCGGCAGATATGCCAGCCCTAGCCCGGCGAGCGTCGCATTCAGCCTGAGCGCGATATTGTTGAAGGTCAATTGTCCCTCGACGCGAACCTTCAACTCGTGCCCGGCCCGCTCGAATTCCCATCCATAAACACTGCCATAGGTCGGCAGGCGGAGATTGATGCAATTGTGCTCGGTAAGATTCTGCGGCGTCAGCGGTTTTGGGCGCCCTTCGAAATAGGCGGGGGCACCAACCACGGCCATGCGCATGTCCGGACCGATGCGCACTGCAATCATGTCTTTCGCCACCTGCTCCCCCAACCGCACGCCCGCATCGTAGCGTTCCGCGACAATGTCGGTCAGGCCGTAATCGACGATGATCTCGACATTGATATCGGGATAATCAGGTAGGAGCCTTTCCAGGGGCGGGCCAGAGGATGGCATCCGCCGCATGTTCGCCGGCGTTGATGCGGATACTGCCGGCCGGCTTCTCCCGAAATGCGCTCAGGGCGGCAAGCTCGAACTCGATCTCGTCGAGCCGCGGACCAATGGTGAGAAGCAGCCTTTCACCGGCCTCCGTCGGCGAGACGCTGCGCGTCGTACGTGTCAGCAATCGCAAACCAAGCCGCTCCTCAAGCCCCCGGATAGTATGGCTGAGCGCCGACTGCGACACACCCAGCCTCGCCGCCGCCTTCGTGAAACTCTGTGCGCGGGCAACGGCAAGGAAGACGATCAGATCATTGACGGCAGGACGCGGCATTCATGAAACTTTCTCATAGGTCCTTGCCATGACTACCATCTAATCGCCACCAAAGGCACGCGCTAAATATCGGTCATCGCAGGACGAAGACATGCGCCACGGGGTGGACGAACCGTTCCACAAGCTCAGACACAGGAAAGGACGATGATGGAAATCAAGCGAAGCGGCTCGCAGCCTTCAGCCAAGGGACCGGCGGACTGGTTCACCGGCACGGTGCGCCTCGATCCTCTCTTTCAGCTGACCCACCCGGCACGCGCGGCTGGCGCCAGTGTCACTTTCGAGCCCGGCGCGCGGACCGCCTGGCACACCCATCCTCTCGGTCAGACGCTGATCGTCACATCCGGCTGCGGCCGCGTGCAGCGCGAAGGAAGGGCCAATCGAGGAGATCGGCGTTGGCGACGTCGTCTGGTTCTCCCCCGGTGAACGCCATTGGCATGGTGCATCGCCGACGACGGCAATGACCCATATCGCCATCCAGGAACAGCTCGATGGCAAGGTCGTCGACTGGATGGAGCATGTCACCGACAGTGAGTATCAGGCTTGGAAGGCAAACGGCTATGGAGAAGCGTGAACTTGGAAGGAGCGGTCTCGAAGTCTCGGGGATCGGTCTCTGCTGCATGGGGCTGAAGTATTTATGGCCCGGGGAAAGACATTCAGGAAGCGGTCGCGCTGATCCGGAAGGCGTTCGAACGCGGCGTGACCTTCTTCGATACTGCCGAGGCCTAGGGACCCTATAGCCACGAAGAGCTTTAGGAGAGGCGCTTGCTCTCTTCCGCAGCGAGGTGGTGATCGCCACGAAATTCGGCTTCGACTTCGATGCCAATGGCGGCCAGGGTGGGATGAACAGCCGGCCGGAACAGATCCGCGCGGTTACCGATCAGGCGCTGAAGCGTCTGAAGACCGATGTCATCGCCGAGGATCTCGCCGATATCGAAAGCGCGCTCGCCACCATCAAGGTGGAAGGTGACCGGTATCCCGCGCATCTGCAGGCAAGGGTCAACCGCTCAAAAGAAAAACGACCACCTTCTTTGACGGCCGCTTCTTGATTGACCGCATCACCGTCGCGGCGCCGGCGCGTTCTCCTGGAAAGCCGGGATCGCCTCCAGCTTGGCGACAATCGCCGAGATATTGGGCCACCGGGCGAGATCGAATCCCATGCGCCGGGCGCTAACCGCTTGCGGAAAAAGGAAGATATCGGCAATGCTTGGCCGGTCGCCGACGGCGAAGGCGCCTTGCCTGCGGCCGGCAATCATCGTTTCCACAGCCGCCATTCCCTCACCGACCCAGTGACGGCTCCATGCGGCGACCGCATCGGCATCGGCGTTGAAGGTGCTTTTGAGATGCAGGCCGATCCGCGGCGGCAGCAGCGCATGGATCTCGGCTGCGATGGCAAGTGCAATCGAGCGGGCCAGCGCCCTATCCTCCGCCGTGTCAGGCAACAGCGGCGGCTCAGCCTCGATTTCCTCGAGATACTCGATGATCGCCAGCGATTGGGTGATGAGGATGCCGCTATCCGTCAGCAAGGCCGGCACCAGCCCCTGCGGATTGATCTTGCGGTATCCGGCCTGCCGGCTCTCGGCCTCCTCGCCAAGAATGGTGACCGGCAACGCCTCGGCCGTCAGCCCCTTCAGGCCGAGCGCGATCCTGACGCGCGACGTCGCCGAGGAGATTTCGTTCTGATAGAGCTTCATTGTCTTTCTCCCTCATGGCCTCGGATGAATGGCCGCCCTTGCGCCGCGGAAGCTGCCGATGCCGCTTTCACCAGGCCTGCAAGCGGCGAAGGCTCCTGCGAGCTTATGTCGTAGATGCAGGGTGCGGCAAACACTGCCGCCCCCAGCACGCAGATGATCATCAATCTCATTTTATCCTCCGTCGGCGAGGCCCCGACTGGCCTCGCCCTTTGTGCTTTCGGCTCCTGCCCGTCAGGCAATGCTCAATTCGACTTGGATATTGCCGCGTGTCGCCTTCGAATAGGGGCAGGTCCGGTGCGCCTCATCGACGAGCGCCTTTGCGACATCCGCTTCGATGCCAGGCAGGCTGACCTTAAGGCGGGCCTGCAGGAAATAGTCGCCATCGGTTGTGCCGAGATCGACCTCGGCATTGACGGCGGTCTCTGCCGGCACCTTGACCTTCAACTTGCCGGCGGCAATGCCGATCGCGCCGATGAAGCAGGCCGACCAGCCGGCTGCGAAAAGCTGTTCGGGATTGGTGCCGGGCTGGGCGCTGCCGGGAGGCGAGAGCCTGATGTCCAGCTCTCCGTCATCGCTCTGCGAAGCGCCGTCGCGCCCGCCGGTGGTGCGGGTTCTGCCGGTATAAAGCACCTTGTCGATCTTGGTCATGGAAACACTCCTTGTTGCGTCGCTTCATGCGACTGGCCGCTACTGCGGCCGGGTTGACGGAGTTGGTTTGATGGATCGATATATCCGGCATGTTTCCGGAAACGGCCGAAATGTCACAAAACGTAGCATCCGGCGTCCACGACATTTTCGCGTACAAAACATTCTGATAGTTTTGACATCACCGAATGGTGACTTCAGCCGCCAGTCCGCCACCCGAGCGATTGTAGAGCTTCAGAGATCCGCCGATCTTCGCCGTCAGCTGCTGGGCAATCGCCAGCCCGAGACCTGTGCCGCCGGTCTCGCGGTTGCGAGATTGCTCGAGCCGGAAAAAGGGCTGCATCGCGGCTTCGAGCATATCATCCGGGATGCCGGGTCCGCGATCCATGACGCTGATGACGACGGAATTGTCAGCGCCGCGCTCGACGCTGAGCTCGGCGGCGCCGGCAAACTTCAAGGCATTGTCGATGAAATTCGATAGGATGCGGCGAAGGGCGTGCGGCCTGGTGAAGGCGGCGCCTTCAACCAGCCCGACGACCGTCACGGCCTTTCCTGTGTCCTGATAGTCGTAGGCTATGCTGTCGATAAACGATGCTAAATCGATGCGAGTGTTCTTTTCCCCGTTGCCGTGTGCGCTGCGCGCATAGGCGATGCCGTCCTGGACGAGGCGCTGGATCTCGGCGAGATCATGCACCAGCTTGTCCTTCTCGGGTGAATCCTCCGCCATGTCGGCGCGCAGCCGCATCCGGGTGAGCGGCGTCTGCAGATCATGCGAGATCGCCGCCAGTATCTGGACCCGTTCCTCGAGATAGTGGGCGATCCTCTCCCGCATCGCATTGAATGCTCTTGCCGCATGCGCCACCTCGCTAGGCCCGGCCTCACTCAAAGCCTGACCGTCTTTATCAGGATCGAGTGCATCGGCGGCAGCAGCGAGTTCGCCGAGCGGCCGGATCGCCTGGCGGACGGCAAACCAGGTGCAGAGAATGAGCAGCGCCATTTGGATTGCGAAGACGTAAGGCAGCCATGCGGCGATCGGCATGACGCCTCTCGGCGTGACATCGATCGTCAGAGGCGTTCCGTCGCTCAGCGTCAGATGCGCCTGCAGCCGGTTCACCTCACCCGGAATCCGTTCGATGCGGATGGGAAAGCGATGCCCGGCGGCCGCCTCTATTTTTCCTGCGATCTCCCTCGCCTTGCTGGAGCTGTCGGGCACACCGGCCAGGCCGGGTCCGAGCTCGAAACGGTAGTTGCCGCGGCTCAGCCAATCCAGCAGGTCGCCGCGCTCACTTGCCGGAAGTCGGTCGAGAACGGCAATCGATGTCGCGACGTCGTTCTCCAGCGTGCCGAGCATCACCGCCTTGGCCGACATGTAGCGCTCCATGTAGAGCACGCTGAAGGAGAGCCCATAGGCGAAGGCCAGGCCCACCAAAAGAATGAGGAAGATCCGCGATCTGAGCGTTCTCGGCCACATCAGGCCCGATAGCATGGGGATATCAGCCCTCATCGGCGCGGCTCCGAAATTTCGACCGGAACCGAGAAGACATAACCTTCGCTGCGAACCGTCTTGATATAGGTCGGCTCGCGCGCATCATCCCCGAGACGCTGCCGCAGGCGGCTGACGAGAAGATCGATCGAGCGGTCGAAGAGTTCGGCGTCACGGCCCTGCGTCAGGCTCAGAAGCTGGTCGCGGTTAAGCACCCGTTGCGGATGGTCGATGAAGACACGAAGCAGGCGGTATTCGGCGCCGCTCAGCGCAATCGCGGTCCCGTCCTTGTCGAGAAGATGACGGGCGACAGTATCGAGCCGCCAGTCGCCGAAGGTCAGCAATTGACCCGCCTCACTGATCTGCAGGTTGGGCGGCAGCATGCGCGTACGCCGCAGCACCGCCTTGATGCGGGCAAGAAGCTCGCGCGCCGCAAAGGGTTTGGCAAGATAGTCGTCGGCGCCCATCTCCAGCCCGAGGATCCTGTCCATATCGTCGGTGCGGGCCGTCAGCATCAGAATCGGGATCGCCTTGTGCCGGCCGGCGCGCAGTTCCCGGCACAGCACCAGCCCATCGTCGCCGGGCATCATCACGTCGAGTACGATCAGATCGACGGCATTGGCTTCCAGAAAACTGCGCAACTGGCGCCCATCCGCGGCAACACTGGTCCTGAGGCCGTTCTTCTGCAGATAGCCCGAGACCAGCTCGCGAATTTCACGATCGTCGTCGACGATCAGGATGTGATCGACATGATCCATATTGCCTATTCCTCAACGATTGCGGCCGCGCCCGCCGCCTCGCTCTTGTCGAAGTGCCAGACGCGACCTACGCATATTCCGCCCGCGTGAGCAACGAAGCTTTGCCGCCAATCAGAAGCGGTCGACGTCGATGACCGCCCGGGCGAAGGCCTGCGGCGCCTCCTGCGGCAGATTGTGGCCGATGCCGCCGCCGATCGTGCGGTGTTCGTACCTGCCGGAGAATTTTCCGGCATAGGCGGAGGGCTCGGGATGCGGCGCACCGTTTGCATCGCCTTCCATGGTGATCGTCGGCACCGAGATCAGCGGCAGGGCGGCAAGCTTCTTCTCATAGGCATCATATTTCGCCTCGCCTTCGACAAGCCCCAGGCGCCAGCGGTAATTGTGGATGACGATATCCACATGGTCGGGATTGTCGAAGGCGGCCGCCGATCTGTCGAAAGTCGCATCGTCGAAATTCCACTTCGGCGATGCCGTCTGCCAGATGAGCCTTGCGAAATCGTGAGTGTTGCTCCGATAGCCCAGGCGGCCGCGTTCGGTGGCGAAGTAGAACTGGTACCACCAGGCAAGTTCCGCCTTCGGTGGAAGCGGTTTCTTGTTGGCCTCCTGGCTGCCGATCAGGTAGCCGCTGACCGAAACCATCGCCTTGCAGCGCTCGGGCCACAGCGCGGCCATGATATTGGCAGTCCGCCCGCCCCAGTCGTAGCCGGCAACGACAGCCTTTCCGATCTTGAGCGCATCGAGCAGGGCGATCATGTCGGCGGCAAGCGCCGAAGGTTGGCCGTTGCGCGGTGTCTTGTCATCGAGGAAGCGGGTCGTGCCGTAGCCACGCAGATAAGGCACGATCACTCTGTAGCCGGCGGAGGCAAGCAGCGGCGCGACGTCGACAAAGCTATGGATGTCATAGGGCCAACCGTGCAGCAGCAGCACGACCGGACCATCGGCCTTTCCGGCCTCGGCATAACCGATATCGAGCACATCGGTCTTGACCTGCTTCAGCGCTTCGAATGACGCATTGGTCCCGGCCTTTACGTCAGGCAGCGCGGCGCTGGAAGACTGCGGCAGTTGGGCTGCGGCCGCTCCGGCCACGCCGAATTCGACGGCTGCAAGCGCGATTGCCGTCATGCCAAAGAAACGGCGGCGATGATAATTGATTTGCTCTGACATCGGTCTCTCCTGTCGAATGGATCACGGCGCTGAGATGACGTTCGGCTTGTATCGGCCATATGTCACAGGCTGCGGTTTTTGAATGCGAGTGTAACCTCCGCCTGCCGAGATACATTCTGATACAAAAGCGCCGCCTCGGCAGGGCATGGGCGGACGGTCGCAGTTTTCGCCGCCGCCTCTGCGGATAGGCAGTTTGTATTCGTTTGTATCGTCCGCGCTCCAGCGCAATAGTTCGGTACATTTTCCCGTCAAACCAGACACATCGGAGATACCTCCGGCCGGCTATCTCGCCGCCGTTGCTGGTTCGGGCCCATCGCCGTCCAGAGCCCGATCAAACGGTTTCAAAGGAAACGATGATGACACTTCTGATCATTGCCTATCTCGGAGGCGTGCTGACCATTCTCAGCCCTTGCATCCTCCCTATCCTCCCCTTCGTCTTCGCCCGCTCCGGCCAGCCTTTCCTCAAGAGCACGCTGCCGATGCTAGCGGGCATGGCCGCCACTTTCGCGCTGGTCGCGACGCTTGCCGCGGTCGGCGGCAGCTGGGCGATCCGTGCCAATGAATATGGCCGGCTTGCCGCGATCGTCCTGCTCGCGCTCTTCGGAGTGAGCCTGCTTTCGCCCCGCTTCGCAAGCACGCTTGCCCGCCCGATCGTCGATCTCGGCAACAATCTACTTAACGCCAGCGGCGGCGGACGCACTGCGCCGACGGTCAGGAGCGCGCTCATCCTCGGCGTCGCCACCGGCCTGCTCTGGGCGCCCTGCGCCGGACCAATTCTCGGCCTCGTGCTGACGGGCGCGGCATTGCAGGGCGCCAACCTGCAGACAACCGCCCTCTTGATCGCCTATGCCGCCGGTGCTGCGACCTCGCTTGCCGTCGCCTTGCTGGTCGGCGGTAAAATCTTCGCCGCGATGAAGCGCTCGCTCGGCCTTGGTGATCGAATCCGCCAGGCTGTCGGCGCTGCCGTGTTGGCGGGCGTGGCGGTTATCGCGCTCGGTCTCGACACCAGCCTGCTGGCGCGGCTTTCCTATGCCAGCACTGCCTCGCTGGAACAGGCCGTTCTGGACAGGCTGCATGCCAGGCCGGCGGGGGGCACGCCCTCTGAGGTGGCGAGCAACGACAAGATCATTCCCGCGGCCGATGGAAGCAAGCCTTTCCGCAGTGATCTGCCCGTCGAAGCTTATGCGCCTTCGTTCGACGGCGCGGTCGAATGGCTGAACTCGGAGCCTCTGACCAAGGAGCAGCTGCGGGGTAAGGTGGTGCTCGTCGACTTCTGGACCTATTCCTGCATCAACTGCATTCGCACCATTCCCTATGTCAGTGCCTGGGCGGAAAAATATGCGGATCAGGGCCTGGTCGTCATCGGCGTGCACGCCCCGGAATTTGCCTTTGAGAAGACGATCGACAATGTCAAGAAGGCTGTCGGCGACTTTCGGATCGGCTATCCGGTTGCGATCGACAATGATTACAAAATCTGGCGCGCCTTTGAAAACAGCTACTGGCCTGCCGCCTATCTGATCGATGCCAAAGGCCAGATCCGCTATCACCATTTCGGCGAAGGCAATTACGGCAGGACCGAAAAAGCCATCCAGGATCTGCTGCGCGAAGCGGGCAGCCAGATGGCGGAAACGGCACCGGTTGCGCCCGCTGCCAAGGGCGTGGAGGCAGGTCCCGACCTCGCCAATATCCGGTCCGGAGAGACCTACCTCGGCTACGGGCAGGCCGAAAATTTTGTCTCGCCCGAAGGGCTGCAAGCCGATATGCCGCAGAACTACTCGATCACCGAGCCCGGCATTAACGCATGGGGCCTGTCCGGCACCTGGACCATCGGTAAGGATCAGGCAACGCTCGATGAGGCAGGCGGCGGCATCGCCTATCGTTTCAGCGCCCGCGATCTGCATCTCGTTCTCGGACCCGGCGCCGACGCCAAACCGATCCGTTTCCAGGTGAGGCTCGACGGCAAGGCGCCGGGACCCGATCATGGCTCCGACATCGATGCCGACGGCAACGGCACGGTCACCGGAACGCGGCTTTACCAACTCGTTCGCCAGGCCGGCGCCGTCGCAGCCCGCACCTTCGAAATCCGCTTCCTCGATCCGGGCGTCCAGGGCTACGCCTTCACCTTCGGCTGAACCTCAAGATTCCCGCCCCGCAACGTCAACCACAAGGAGTGACCCCATGAACAAGCATCTGACTTTCATCGCAAGCCTGGCCTTTGCCACCGCCGGAATCGCTTTTGCGGCCGAGGCTGCCGCGGTCAAGAACATCGTGATCGTCCACGGTGCGCTGGCCGATGGCTCTGGATGGCGAAAAGCGACCGATATCCTCGAAAAGCGCGGCTTCAACGTCACCATCGTCCAGGAGCCTCTGACATCGCTCGATGACGATGTGGCGGCAACGAAGCGGATTCTCGACCTGCAGGAAGGACCGACGCTGCTCGTCGGCCACAGCTATGGAGGCATGGTCATCACCGAAGCCGGCAACAATCCAGGCGTTGCGGGCCTCGTCTACGTCGCCGCCTTCCAGCCAGACAAGGGGGAAAGCCTGCTGAGCCTCGCCAGCTCGAAGCCGGCCGGCAGTATGGACATCAAGGAAACTGAGGACGGCAAATATCTTTACCTCGACCCCGGCGCCTTCGCCGCGGCTTTCGCGGCCGACCTGCCGAAAGCCGAAGCCGATTTCCTGGCAAGATCGCAGGTCTTCGCCGCCAAGCAGGCCTTCTCGACCAAGATCGGAGAGCCGGCATGGCGAACGAAGCCGAGCTGGACGATCGTCGCCACCCAGGATCGCTCCATCAATCCCGAGCTGGAGCGTGACATGGCGAAACGAGCTGGCAGCGAAGTGACCGAGATCACGGCCAGCCACGCCGTCTTCGCATCCCAGCCGGAAAAAGTCGCCGACGTCATTGAAAAGGCGGCTGCGAAAGCCGGCCGATAGAGAGGGGTAAGACAAGAGCGCGCCCCCTTCTCCCGGCGGGAGAAGAGGAGGTCAGCGCCCCTCCCTGACACCGGGGAGGGGCGGAAGCAGCTACTGGTTGGCGGCGACCGGACGCACCAACGGAGTGACGCGGCGGATGGTGACGCGGCGGTTTTCCTGTTCGGGGCCCGACGTGTTGACCTTCAAGTAACGTTCGCCGTAGCCCTGCGTCGCCATGTTTTCCGGCGGAATGCCATAGACGTCGGAGAGCACATTGGCGACCGATTCCGCCCGCTGGTCGGAGAGGACCAGGTTGCTCTGGTCGGAACCGACAGCATCCGTATGGCCCTCGATCAGGAAGGTCTCGCTCGGATCTTTCTTCAGCACCTGGCTGATCGCGTCGGCGACCTTACGCAATGTGCGCGCCTGAGTCATCGGGATCTCCGCGCTGCCGGTCGCAAAGGTGATCGTATCAAGATCGATTCGGCGGACCTTGTCGCGAATACGAGCGGAATACTTCACCTCATTCAGCGAATAGACACGCTCCACCGGCTCGACGGGAGGTTCGCTCAGGAACTCGTAATAGTCCCTGTCCGGATCGCTGCGAGTATCGATGATGTATTCGTTGAGTGGCACGCGCAGCCGCATCGGCGGCAAGTCGGCACCCGCATCCTCGAAATAGTCGCGGTCCGGATCCTCATAGAGATCGGGCGAATAGTAGAGAACGTCCTCACGCCCGCGGGCATCGACGCGCGACCGCTGGATGATGTCGCCGTAGCGGTTGCGGATCGTGACGATGCGGTAACCCTCCGGTCGCGCAATCGTCTCGCGGTAACGGTCGCCCGGGAGCTCTTCGTAGATCGGCCGTTCGCCGTCGCGCAGGAACCGCCTGTCGTCGTCGCTGCGCACGATCACCTGATTGTTGTACTGAATGATCACGCGATTGTCGTCAGTCTGGTCGTCGACACGCGCCCCGTCCGGGCGAACGAATTGCGGCCGGGCGTCGAGTCTGGTTCCTTTCTCGCTAGTCACCGCCTCGAGCTTGACCGTCGGTGCCCTATCCGCGGTGGCGGCCTGCGCCTCGGCATCAGAGGTCGGCACCTTGAAGTCCTTGCTCTCGGCGCGCATCTTGTCGCGGTCGCGGCGGACTTCCCTGCCCTTGCTGCGGTCGGCATCCTTATCGCTGTCGAGCACGGCCGCACCGTTTTCAACCGGCAGGACAACGGTCTCGTTGCTCTTGGCCGGATCTTCGGCAATCTTCTTGCGGCGCTGCAGCTCTTCCGGCGAAACCTTTTCAGGCGCAGGAATGGCCTGCTCGGCCTGCTGACCGCCGCTGGCTTCAGGCAGCGGCTGGGCCGCGCCGGTGGCGGGTGCTGCCGGCTGTTCGCCGGCGGGCTGTTCGCCTGCAGGTTTCGCCGCCATGCCTTCCTTCGGTTTTTCGGCCGGAGCGGCTTCCGGGGCAACGGCCTTGTCCTGGGTCGCCTTGTCTTGGGTCGCCTTGTCCTGGCTCGCTTTATCTGCGGGCGCCACAGTCTCGCCGGCTGCGGGCTTCTTTTCGGCCGGCGCTTCGGCTGTGGGTTTTGCCTCCGGCTTGGCTTCGGGCTTGGCCTGTTCTTCGGTCGGCGTCACCGCCTCGGGAGCGGCTGTCTCGGCCTTGCTCTTGCCTTTATCGCGGGGGCGCTGCTTTCCTTCCGGCTTGGCCTCCGGTGCAGCCTGCTCCGTTTGCGGCTGGGCCTCCTTTGCGGCTGGCTGCTGCGCCTCGGGCTCGGCCTGCTGAGCCTCAGGCTTCTTGGGTTTTTTCGGCTTTTCCTGCGTTACCGGCTGCTGTTCTTGCTGCGGCGCGGCCTCCGGCTTTGCCTCGGGCTGAGCCTCCTGTTTGGCTTTCCGCGCGGGCTTGCTTTCGGGCTGTTCCGCCGGCGCCTCTTTCGGCGCCTCGGCTTTCGGTGACGCGGCCTTGGGTTCGGGTGCTGCCTTGGGTTCGGGCGCGGCCTTGGGTTCAGGCGCCGGAGCCTCCTTGGGTGCTTCGGCCTTCGGCTTTTCCGCAGGTGCTTCCTTTGGCTTCTCGGCGGCTGGCGCCTGTTCGGCTGGGGCCTCCTGCTTCTCCTTGTGCTTTTTCTTCTTCAGCAGCTCTTCTTCGGAAGGTGCATCCTGGGGCGCATCCTGCGCCACTTCGAAGCTCCCCTGTTCGACTTGCCGCGCGGCGGCTGCCTGCGTCTCAGCGCCGCGCACGGCGGCCATCGCCGACACCGGCTGCAGCGCCAGCGAGAGGGAAAGCAGCGGAAAAGCCGCGCTTGCGAACAATCTTGATTTCTTGCCCATCGGGTTTCCTCGATCCTGTTTGAGCTTCCTGAAGGCCGACAGGCCCTAGTTCCGCCCCTAGCGTCGCATTGAGGCGAAACGGCGAAATGGCAAAGCGCCAACCCGCCGATTTGTTCCGGTTCTAGGAAGCCGGGGATTAACCTCAGGTGAATGTAGCGGTCTGCCGCCGTTCATCTCGCCTGCTGTTTGCGCCGCGAATAGCCCGGGAATTTCTGTTGCATTTCCATGAAAAAAAGTCTGATTATCGCCGCAAGGCGGTGCCCGTCACCGTTGAACAGCAGCCGTCAGCCCAAGAGAAAAAAGCGCGATGGCTACCAACAGAGAGGATCCTCATGCATATCTCCACCCGTATCTTCGCGGCAGCCTCGCTCGCGGCAATGTCGCTCTTTGCCGGCTCCGCCATGGCCGATGGCGAGAAATACGTGATCGGCACCGATTCGACCTATCCGCCCTTCGAATTTGTCGATGCCAGCGGCACCATCCAGGGCTTCGACATCGATATCGCCAAGGCGCTCTGTGCCGAGATGAAGGCCGAATGCTCCTTCGTCAGCACCGATTGGGACGGCATCATTCCGGCGCTGAACGCCAAGAAGTTCGACATGATCGTCTCCTCCATGTCGATCACGCCCGAGCGCCTCAAGCTCGTCGACTTCTCCAACAAGTACTACAACACCCCTCCGGCCATCGCCGTACCGAAGGATTCGAAGATCACTGACGTTGCCGGCCTCAAGGGCAAGGTGATCGGCGCACAGACTTCCACGACGCATGCCAACTACGCCGAGAAGCACCTCGCCGACACCGAGCTGAAGCTCTACCCCACGGCCGACGAATACAAGCTCGACGTTTCCAGCGGCCGTGTCGATGCTGTCATCGACGACGTCGTCGTTCTCTCCGAATGGGTCAAGTCCGACGCCGGTGCCTGCTGCAAGATCCTGACGACCCTGCCGGTCGACAAGGAAATCAACGGCAACGGCGCCGGTATCGCCATCCGCAAGGGCGACCCGCTGAAGGAAAAGCTCAACACCGCGATCGCTGCGATCCGCGCCAGCGGTGAGTACAAGAAGATCCAGGACAAGTACTTCGATTTCGACGTTTACGGCGAATAAGAAATTCGGTATCTGGCCGATCAAGCGAATGGCGGAAGGCTTGCTCTTCCGCCATTTTTGTTTGACAAAGGTGGCAAGATCAAAACGGCAAAAGCCGTGAGGGGAATTCACGCATGGGCGGATTGTTTTCCGCGCTCGGCTCCTTCTGGAGCTCACTTGTGCACATTTTCGATCCGCTATGCGGACCCGTCGGCATCTTCACCTGGTTGGGTCCGTCGACGATCCTAGCCTGTGGCGACACCGGCTGGGGCGACGAGATCGCCCTTGGCCTGCAGGTCACCGTATCGGTGGCGATCGTCACCCTGCCGATCGGCCTCGTCATCGGCTTCCTCGTGGCTCTCGGCCAGCAGTCGGAAGAAAAATCGCTGCGGCTGGCGGCCGGCATTTACACGACTATCTTCCGCGGCCTGCCGGAGCTTTTGACGCTCTTCATCATCTATTACGGCATGCAGATGCTCATCCAGTCTCTTCTGGAGCTTGCCGGCTATGTCGGGCCGCCGGTCGAGATCAACGCCTTCCTGGCCGGCGTGATCGCTCTGTCGGTTGTCTTCTCCGCCTATTGCTCGGAAGTATTGCTTTCGGCTTTCCGCGCCATTCCCAAGGGCCAATATGAGGCAGGAGATGCGCTCGGCCTGCATCGCGGCCGCACGCTACGGCTCGTCATCCTGCCGCAACTCGTTCGCATCGCCCTTCCCGGTCTGACGAACCTCTGGATGGTGCTCCTGAAGGACACCTCCTACGTCTCGATCATCAGCCTTGCCGATATCCTGCGCCAGACGAGCGTCGCAGTGCGGGTGACCAAGGAGCCGTTCTTCTTCTATGGCATTGCCTGCTGTCTCTATCTGGTGCTCGCCATTCTCTCCTCCTTCCTGCTTATCTATGTCGACCGCTGGGCCAAACGTTCGGATGTCCGCCGATGAGCTACGCTGAGACATTGATCCCCCCGCAGCCTGCGCCCCGCGAGGTGGCAAAGCCGGTCACAGTGGCACGCCTGTGCGGCTACGTCTTCGTTGCGGTCTGGGCTCTGCTTGCCGCGCTGCTGATCTTCACCGTCATCAATGGCTGGGATCCGGACAAATTCACTCGCTACGGACCGCGTTATCTGCACGGACTCTGGGTAACCCTCAGTCTGGTTGCCATCTCCGTCGTTTGCGGCGCCATCCTGTCCCTGCCGCTCGCCATGGCCCGGCTGTCGAAGAACCGGGCTCTTAACTGGTTCGCCTATGGCTATATATATTTCTTCCGCGGCACGCCGCTGCTTGCCCAGCTGTTCCTGGTCTATTACGGCCTCGGCGTCTTCCGCCCGCAGCTGGAAGCCGTTGGCATCTGGTGGTTTTTCCGCGAAGCCTGGTATTGCGGCCTCTTTGCCATGACGATCAATACGGCGGCCTATCAGGCGGAAATTCTGCGCGGCGCGATCGAAAGCGTGCCGCACGGCCAGCGCGAAGCAGCAGCAGCCCTCGGCATCCATAAGACCATCGCCTTCCGCAAGATCATCCTTCCGCAGGCCTTCATCGTGGCGCTTCGCCCCTACGGCAACGAGATCATCCTTTTGATCAAAGGCTCGGCGGTCGTCGCCATCATCACCGTCCTCGATCTGATGGGCGAAACCCGTTACGCCTTCTCCCGCACCTTCGACTACCAGACCTATCTCTGGGCAGCGATCTTCTACCTCACCATTGTCGAGGCGCTGCGCCATCTCTGGGCCTGGATCGAGCGTCGACTGACGCGGCATCTCAAGCGCTGAGCATGAAGGGCAAAAGTGTATCGCGGTTTTGGCACTGCTAAAGAAGCGTGGCAGCACTCGTATTATCATGCTGCCAAACCGTTGAAAACAAAAAACAATACTTCCTTCGCAACGTATCTGTTAAGCTTGCGTTAACCATTCGCGTGCTTCCATTTCACGTGGCGCTAATAAAGCGCGAGTGGGAACGAGAAGAAGCTGAATACGATGCACAAGGACATGGAAAAGCAACTGCAGGGTTACGGTCTGACGACCGCCCAGATCCTCTACCACCTCCCGGATCACCCGACGATCCTGCAGACCTATGTCTGGCAGGATTATGATCTGGCACCCGATTTTCCCGAGATGCGGGGCTTCCTTAAATTCTGGCAGGAGAAGCTCGACGGGCCGCTGCATTCAGTGCGCTACGTCCACCGCAAGCTGATCTCGGCGACAGAGTGGCGGGCGTTGAAGGGCGAGTTCATCCTGCATTGATCACACATGCGCCTCGCCATGGCCGAATTCGCCTTCGTCCCGGTCTGGACGCAGGGCGAAATAGAGCATGCCCAGGTAAAAGGTGACGACGATCGAAATGACCGCAAGGCCGGGGAGTGGCCCGAGCACGGCATTGTCGATGACATAGGCCCAGGACTGCGCCTGCAGCGCCGGCGCGCCCTCCGTCTGCAGTTTTGGCGTCGAGATCTTCAGGCACCAGGCAAGCAGCAGGATTAAATACATCCAGCCGTAATTGCGTTTGAGCCGCCGATGCATCGCTTCTCCATAACTGAGCAGAAAGCGCGGATGACGCAGGCTGTTGGCAATCACCGCGGCCCATTCGCTGCCGGCCGCAGCGTTCGGCGCCATGATCTGCGCGAAATAACAGCGCTCGACCTGCCGGATTCGGGCGCGGTAGATATCAAAGAAGCGGTAGCGCCGCGCCTCGATCATCAGAAGCAGCGTAATCAGCATCACGCCGAACAACAACACGCCGTGATGCGAGCTTGGTGTCGACAACGACACCGAAAGCAGCGCCGCGACCACGGTGATCGCCCAGTTGGACGTCCGGTCGATGCGGTCGCGCCAGCTCGTCATCCGCCCGAGTTCGCCGCGGTAATAATGGCTGAGCGTATTGGTGATCTCGCCCGGCGTCGTGGGCAGCAGCAAGGGGCGCTCGCCCCCTTCTTTCCTTGCCGGTGGCACCCTGTCGTGCTCCGCTTTCATGGCGTTTCCTCCCATCGTCTTCTTTTTGGCCATTCTGCGCCTGTTGCCGCGCCATTGCAAAACTTCGAAAGCCGCCGTAGAGCCATGCCTGAAACAGAAGGACATGCACCGCGATGGCAAAGAAGATCGACGAAGAAGCCCTTGCCGAGGCCTACAATCGTGCACTGGCGCTGGAGAAATCAGGTGATGTCGAGGCGGCCGTAGCGGCCTACGAGGACGTTTTGGCGATCGATCCCGAGGACCACGGCGGAGCCGCCGTGCGCATCGCGGCGATGGGCCGCGGCGAAACCCCGGTCAAGGCGCCCGACGCCTATGTCGAGACCCTGTTCGATCAGCATGCCGAGGTCTTCGAGGACGTGCTCGTCGAGCAACTCGGCTATCACGTGCCGATGTTGGTGCGCCAGCGCCTGCAGGCATTGAAGCTCGGGCCGTTCAAGCGTTTGCTCGATCTCGGCTGCGGCACCGGTCTCACAGGCGGCGCGCTGCGCGAGCTGTGCGAGGACATGACCGGCATCGACATATCGGAGAAGATGGTCGAGATCGCCCACGAAAAAGATCTTTACGAGACGCTCTTCGTCGCCGAGGTTGAGGATTTTCTCGACGACAATGACGAGGACGCTTTCGACCTCATCACCGCCACAGACGTGCTGCCCTATCTCGGCGCGCTCGAACCGCTCTTCTTCGGCGCCGCCGAAAATCTGACGCCGGGCGGCCTGTTCATTTTCTCCTCGGAGACCCTGCCTGACGAATTGCTTGCCGGCCGCCCCTACATGGTTGGACCACACCAGCGCTTCGCCCATGCCGACGCCTATGTGAGAGAACGGCTGACGGCCACCGGTTTCGCGCTTGTCGAGATATCCGACATCAACGTGCGCATGGAAGACGGACAGCCGACGCCGGGCCATCTGGTGATCGCCAGATACATCGGCTGAAGATAATAGTTTCACGATCGGTGAACTATCTGTTGCGCGATGCCTGCGGACCTGATAGTTAGTCAGTCGGCAAAGTTTTCAGCCAGACAGGAAAGGTCGCCGCATGTCGCTCGTCTTTTATGGGCATCCGCTCGCCTCCTTCTGCCACAAGGTGCTGATCGCGCTTTATGAAAACGAGACCCCCTTTGAGAACCGTATCGTCGATCTGTCCGACGAGGCCTCATGCGCCGATCTCTTTCGCTTCTGGCCTATCGGCAAGATGCCGCTGCTCCGCGACGAAGCCCGGGACAGCACCATCCCCGAGACTTCGATTATCATCGAATATCTCGATCACTATTATCCCGGCGCCGTGCCCCTGCTGCCGCTGGAGATCGACCGGGCGCTGCAGGTCCGTCTCTGGGACCGCTTCTTCGACCATTATGTCCAGATGCCGATGCAGACGCTGGTCAGCAATCGCCGCCGCCCTGAAGGCAAGGCGGACGAAATCGAGATGACCGCTTCCCGGGCAACGCTGGCCACGGCCTATACCATGATCGAAAAACAACTGGGCGAAAGCCCTTGGATAACCGGCGAGGCCTTCACCATGGCCGACTGCGCCGCAGCCCCCTCTCTCTTCTACGCCGAGACGCTGGTTGCATTTTCATCAGATCAGCCGAAGCTTCGCGCCTATTACGAGCGGCTGCTGGCGCGCCCGTCCTTCGCCAGGGCGCTGGAAGAGGCCCGCCCCTATTTCAAGTTCTATCCCTATCACGACAGACTGCCCGCCCGCTTTCGGGATGAAGCGGAATGATCGAAAGCCAGGCGGATCTCGACCGCATGTTCCACGCGCTTTCCGACCGCAGCCGCCGCGGCATGATCGACCGGCTCGGCCGCGGCCCGGCCTCGGTCACCGAACTGGCCGCTCCGCTCGCCGTCGCCCTGCCGACGGTGATGAAACATCTGCAGGTGCTGGAGGAGAGCGGGCTCGTCCTCTCCGAAAAATCCGGCCGAGTGCGGACCTACCGGCTGCAGCAGGATGCGCTCGCCGCTGTCGAACGCTGGGTGGAACAGCGAAAGACCCGTTGGACCGCCGCCTTTGACGGGCTGGATCAATTTCTCGCCGATGAGCCGGAGACACTCCCCGAATGACGATACGATCTGCCGAACATGCCACCTTCGTCATAGAACGCCGCCTGACGGCACCCGTCGCCCGGGTCTTCCGCGCCTGGTCGACGCCGGAGTCCAAGCGGCAATGGTTTGCCTGCCACGGCGAATGGGTGCCCATAGAATACGCGCTCGATTTCAGGCCGGGCGGTACAGAGAGGAACTATACCGCCGACACCGAGGGGCTTCTGCACGCCTATGACGCCCACTACATCGATATCGTCCCGGATACTCGCATCATCTATGCCTATGAGATGAAGCTCGGGCAAAGCCGCATCTCAGCCTCGCTCGTCACCGTCGCCTTCGACACCGAAGCCAGCGGAACCAGAATGGTCTTCACCGAGCAAGTGGTTTTCCTCGACGGCTACGCCGACAACGGCGCCCGCCTTCAGGGCACAGAAATCGGCCTCACCAATCTCGAACTCTTTCTCGAACGCGAGGCAAGCCCAATTCACTAACGCGGCCGGATGAAGCGTCACACGCTGCTTGATTTCTTCCGCGAACCGGCCGCCCGCACCGACGCATTTAGCGCCGCGGCGGCTCGAATGAGCGCCTTCAGCGCCTCCTCGTCGATCTTGTCGCCTTCATGAAAGTCGATGGCGCGCCGGGTGTTGCCGTCGAGACTGGAGTTGAAAAGGCTTTTCGGATCCTCAAGCGAGGCTCCCTTGGCGAAGGTAAGCTTGACCACGCTCTTATAGGTCTCACCGGTGCAGATGATGCCGGCGTGCTCCCACACCGGAACGCCTCGCCATTTCCATTCCTCGACCACTTCGGGCTCGGCCTGCTTGATGAGCGCGCGGACCCGCGCGAGCACGTTGCCGCGCCAATCCTTGAGTTCCTCGATCCTCGCATCAATCAGTTGAGAGGGAGAGGCTTGCCCGGTCCCTTCCTCGGAATCGATTTTCTTCATGGTGGCCGTCGTCTTCTTCATATTTATCGTTCTCCCATCGCCGCGCATCAAAACCTCACACCCGTTCGCCCGGCAAACGGCTCGCCTGCTCTACCCAGGAGGCGATCTGCGCCTCGTCGAAAGGGTCGTCCTCGCGTATGTCGAGGTAGCGCACCTCTTTCTGCTTGGACTCGCCTGGCGGTAGGGGATGCAGCGACGCACCCTTGAAGAAAGCCACCTTGACATAGCTGGCGTAGCAATGGACGCCGAGGAACCAACCTTGCCCTTCCATGCCGTAAAAGGGCGAGTTCCACTTGATCGCCTTGCAGACGCCGGGCACGGTTCTGCTGATCAGCGCATCGAGGCGACGCCCGATCTCACTTTTCCAGTCCGGCATGGCGGCGATATAGGCTTGCACGGGCGCATCGCCGTAACCCTTGGGGATTTGCGGGTTGCCGCCCGACAGAAGCTTCGGCGCGGCGACCGCCGGTTTGGCAGTCTCTTTCATGACTTTCTCCGCACCCTGCGACGTTTTGCCCGCCATGGATCACCTCCTATCCGCCGATGCATCCCACGCGCCGTTTCGCGGCATAGGGCAGCACAAACAGGCCGAACGGCAGCAACGCCAAGAGCCCAACCCAGACCGCCGACTTCTCCTGCACCATGGCGATGATATTGACGATGACGATCAGCGTAAAGGCAATCGACAGCCAACGGTGGACCTGCCGACACCAGTTGTTCCGGTTCAATGAAGCCTCCTCGAACGAGCCCGACCGGCCGCCGCCAATGGATTAGTCAACCCGCGTCAACACCTGTTCCAGCTTGTCGAAGAATTGCGGCCACCCGCTCCTGGCGCCGCCATAGGCCTGCCGCTGATCCGCCCGAAAACCCGACTGCTCCATTCGCAGATGCGTACCCGCGCCCGTTGGGGTGAGCGTCCAGGTCACGACGGTTTCGAGGCCATAGGCGCCCCAGCTGTAAGCGAGGGTCTTGTGTGGTTCGACTTCCAGAACTCGGCAGTCGACGGCGCCCCAATCGGCGTTGAAGTTGAAGTGATGGTCGACGACCGGCCTGAAGTCGCTTTTCATCAACCACTCTTGGATCAGGTGCGGCTGGGTCAGCGCCCGCCAGATCTTTTCCGCTGGAAAAGGCATTTCCCGCTCGATGACGACGGAACGCGTTTCGGTCGATATGTCTGTCATTGATCCATCCTCTTCAACAAATCTTCGAGCGCATTGAAGCGGCTTTGCCAGAAGCCGGCCATCTCGCTCGTCCAGTCGACGAGCGGCGCAAGCGCTCCGAGCTGCGCGCTATAATGCGTCTGCCGCCCTTCATGACGGTCGCGCACCAGGCCGGCTTGCTTCAGCAGCCCGAGATGCTTCGAAACGACCGGCTGCGAGACCCCGGCCTGCGCCGTCAACGCCCCGACCGTCTTCTCCCCTTCCCGGCACAGCCGCTCGAAAAGCGCGCGCCGGGTGGGATCCGCAAGCGTCCTGAAGAGCACGTCCTGAACGTTCGACATTGAAGACCCATACCCGTAAAGCTATGAATAGACCTATATCCATGGAGGTATACCTATGTCAAGCGACGAACAGAACGCGACAATCGAACGAAAAATGTATTGCCAACCCGTCAATTGATACAACAATCGAAAGGACTACGAATACGGCCATCATAGCCCATCCACTATGAATAATCCCTACTCGCCAGCCACGAGGCTAACCACAGAAACGCCGAAAGCCGCAGACGGCATCCGGCGATACATGCATCTGCGTTCATGAGCCCGAGGCGACTTTCAGGTTGCCGCCATGGCTGCTGCGCCGGCGAAGATCTGTTTGCGGCCGAATTTATTGTTGAAAGCCTGGCAAGCCCGCTCTTGGCGAGCGGACACACGCCTGACATGGCCGCCACCCCGCAGATGCCCAGAAAGATAGCAGCGGCGCCTGGTGAAATGGTGCCCGGAACCGCTATTGGAAGCAGTTCCTCGCCCTCGCCTTGCCCGCTACTTCCCCCGGCGTTCGGCGGCCAGCCGCTCGTGAATGACGGCGGGACCGCCGGCAAGACGTTTCGCAAGCAGGCTCGCCGGATCGACGATGCGCCAATAGGGCGTCACCATCGAAGGTGGTTCGCCCTTCTCCAGTTCACCGACGGACAGGTCGGCAATCGCACGCAAATGCCGCTGCACCGTCACCGGACAGCAGGCGTCCGCTCCGTATTGGGCAGCGAGACGGCGGCGCAGAACGCCAGCCTCGGTAAGGACACCTTCAGGCGCCAACCGAATCTGCTCTGCGACCATCTTCTGAGACGGAATAAGCATCGCCTGCGTGCCGCTGCGGCCTTTGCGGCGCGGCTCGATTCTTGGAATTTCGCTCATGTCACCCCCAGTAACATTGTGATTCGTTCCATCTAGGGCTCGGCCGATCGGCGACCAGCCTCAAAGAAGCAATCGAAAGGACGTCCGTCTTCACGGCTTTTCTGCTTGCGCCGTTTCAGTTAATCCTCAGGGCCTCTCACTCTGGATAAGGATAGGAACATATGGCTAAAGTCGCGTTCATCGGTCTCGGCGTCATGGGCTTCCCCATGGCCGGTCATCTGAAGACAAAGGGCGGCCACGATGTCACCGTCTACAATCGCACGGCCGAAAGAGCTGCTGCCTGGGCCGAGAAATTCTCCGGCAAATCCGCCCCCACTCCGGCCGAGGCAGCGGAAGGTGTCGATTTCGTCTTCGTCTGCGTCGGCAATGACGACGATCTCCGCTCGGTCACCTCAGGCGAAAACGGCGCCCTGCACGGCATGAAGCCGGGTTCGGTGCTGATCGATAACACCACCGCCAGCGCCGAGGTCGCCCGCGAGCTTTATGCCGCGGCAAAGGAAAAGGGTGTGGATTTCATCGACGCTCCGGTCTCTGGCGGCCAGGCCGGCGCCGAAAACGGAGTGCTGACCGTCATGTGCGGCGGCGATGAAGCCGTCTTCGAGAGAGCCCGGCCGGTGATCGACGCCTATGCGCGTATGGTCGGCCTGATGGGGCCAGCTGGCTCCGGACAGCTTACCAAGATGGTCAACCAGATCTGCATCGCTGGCCTCGTCCAGGGGCTTTCAGAAGCGCTGCACTTCGGCAAGCGCGCCGGCCTCGATATTGAAAAGGTCGTCGAGGTAATCTCGAAAGGCGCGGCCGGCTCCTGGCAGATGGAAAATCGCCACAAGACCATGAACGCCGGCAAATATGATTTCGGCTTCGCGGTCGACTGGATGCGGAAAGACCTTGGCATCGTGCTCGCCGAAGCCCGCAGCAACGGCGCCAAGCTGCCGGTCACCGCCCTCGTCGACCAGTTCTACGGCGATGTGCAGGCGATGGGCGGCAATCGTTGGGACACTTCTTCGCTGCTCGCCCGGCTTGAGAAATGATCGGTCGCTCTTCCGATCCGGCTGAACTGATCGCGCATCTCGAAACGCTGCGCTCGGAGGAGAATGCCGCTGGAATGGCGCGATTCGGCATCGTCACCGACCGCGCCCTCGGAATTTCCAATGCTGATATCAGGGCGGTCGCCAGATTGGCGAAGAGGAATCACCTCAGGGCAATGCAGCTCTGGCGAAGCAATATTCGCGAGGCTCGGCTGCTCGCTCTCTATACCGCCGAGCCGAAGCGGCTGACGCCGGAAGAAGCCAGAAACTGGGCTCATGATTTCGACTCCTGGGAAGTCGTCGACTGCGCCGCCGATCTCTTCGTCGAGGCGGGCCTGGACGAGCTCATTCCTGAATTCGCTGCAGACGAGCGCGAATTTGTTCGTCGCGCCGCCTTCGCCATGATCGCGGGCGCCGCCGTACATCGAAAGGGCGCTACCGATACGGCCATCCTCTCCTGGCTGCCTGTGATCGAGGCGCATTCCGGCGATTCCCGCAACTTCGTACGCAAGGCGGTCAATTGGGCACTGCGCAGCATCGGCAAGCGCAATCGCGCCTGCCATGGACCGGCACTGGGGTTGGCGAAGCTGTTGGCTGAACGTCCAGATAAAACCGCCCGCTGGATCGGCAGGGATGCGGTCAGGGAGCTGAGCGGTGAAAGGCTGTTGGCACGGCTGAAATAGCGCGATGCGTCCCAGACTGAGGCTGTCGCCTCGTCGTCAATGACGCTTGGATTTTTCCACCACAAAATCGATGAGCACTCTGACCGCCGGCGGCATGCACTTGGCGGTTGTGAAGACGATATGGAACTGGCTTTCTTCCGACTGCCATTCCGGCAGCACCCGCACCAGCCCGCCGGCCTGCAGATCCGCCTCACACGCGCTTTCGAGCAGAAGTCCGAAGCCGAGGCCGGCGAGGGCTGCATCGAGAATGGCGGTCACGCTGCGGCAGGTCAACCTCGGCTGATGCCGGATTACCCGTTTGTCGTCATTCGGAGCGATGAGCTCCCAGGTATGGAACGACACCCACGGGGTCATCGCCAGCGTCGGAAGGTCGGCGAGCTCGTCGACGCAATTTTCAACCGCCGATACGTTCGATGAGCTACGGACTTGCGACCAGAACGCGCCGCGCCCGGTCGCGCTTGCGCATCGTCCGGCTCGTCTGTGTCTCCGGCTCGCTGGTCGCCCTCACCTCAAGATCGATTCGTTGATGAGGTCGGCGCGGCGGTCGGAGCCGATAATCTGCAGCTTTATCTTCGGAAAGCGTTCGAGGAATTCAGGCAGGATACCTCCGACCGAAATGTCGACCAGACCTAGCGGGCAGCCCGTCCGCACCACGCCCGGCGGGTCGGATTGAGCCTCGGTGACGATCGATTTGGCGGGGTCGGCCTCCTGCAGAATGGTCTGGCATCTTTCGTAAAAAGCTTGACCGATCTCTGTCACCCGGAAGTGACGGGTCGAACGCTCTATGAGCCGTGCGCCAAGCCCATCCTCAAGTCGGCTGACCCGCCTGCTCAATTTTGAGCGCGGTATTTTGAGATTGCGACTTGCAGAAGCAAAACCACCGCTGGAGACGACGGCTGCAAATAATAATAGTCGTTGAGATCGTCCATACGAACAAGCTGTCCGAGAGTAGGAATGAATGCCGCCCCCCGAAAGGGCTGTATCCTCTCTCCACCAAAGCTGTAATCACATTGTCGGTATTGGATTTTCTTTCCACGACCCGTCGCGGCAACGCCAATCAATGGCCAACGGTCAATCCAAACTCTCTTGAGAATAAGCATGGCCTTAAGCAAGGCCGACAGGATGCCGACGTGCGATACACAACATGCCGGTTCGGCTTACCTGGATGACGCTCCGGAAAGACAGCCACAAGAGCGCGTCTCAAAAACGCTGCAAGGACGGTCCGGCAGGGAAGACCGGACCCGTCCCCGTAGCTGATCGGAGGTCACTCGGATCAGAAACTGATTGAAGCGTCCCCGGTCTGAAGACCGGGGACACTCACCAAGTGGATTAGAACGAACGCTGCAGGCGGAAGTAGCCCGAGGTAGAGTCGTCAGCGTCTTCCGGATCGAGGTACTGAACCGAAGCCTTGGCGTAGAAGTTGTCGACGATCTGGTAATCAACCGTCAGACCAA